>CAZMXD010000057.1:0-10665 GCA_964570185.1 uncultured Nitrospina sp.
AAATGAAACAGTTTCAGGATCTGGGTCACGAAGTCATTTTTCTAATTGGAGATTTCACGGGTATGATTGGAGACCCAACCGGGCGCTCTGAGACAAGAAAAAATCTGACACCTGATGAAGTAAAAGAAAATGCTAAAACTTATCTGCAACAGGTGTACAAAATTCTAGACAGCGAAAAAACCATCATTGCATACAACAGTGAATGGATGGGGAAGTTTACATCTGCAAACATGATCGAACTGGCCGCACATTACACTGTGGCACGTATGTTGGAAAGAGATGATTTTCAAAAACGGTTAGCAAAAAATCTACCCGTATCTATACACGAACTTATGTACCCACTGATTCAAGGCTATGACTCCGTGGCCTTGAAGTCGGACATAGAACTTGGAGGCACCGACCAAAAATTTAATTTACTGGTAGGCCGCGATCTTCAGCGAGCATATGGTCAAAAACCTCAAATTGTTCTTACCATGCCTCTGCTGGAAGGAACTGACGGAGTTCAAAAAATGAGTAAGAGTTTGGGCAACAGTATCGGGGTATTTGATCCTCCCAACGAAATGTTTGGAAAAATTATGTCAATTTCTGATGACTTAATGTGGCGGTATTATGAGCTATTAAGTGAGGTATCAACTGACGAACTGAGTTGGCTGCAAGAACAAACAAAATTAGGAACAATGAATCCGAAAAACGCCAAAATGAATTTAGCTAAAGAAATTGTTGCTCGTTACCACTCTTTAGGCTTAGCAGAAGCTGCTATCATTGAATTTGAAAATGTATTTAAGAAAAAGAATACCCCCGAAGATATTCCGGTCATAATCGGGTGGGGTTCGGAACCCCACAACATTTGTAATATTCTCAAGGATAATAAATTAACGAATAGCACTTCTGCGGCTCGAAGATTGATTCAACAAGGATCGGTAACTGTTAATGGAGAAAAAGTTGAGGATGTAAATCAGGAGTTTTCAGGTGATCAGGAATATTTGATTAAAGTTGGTAAAAAAAGATTTCTAAAAATTGTCCCGAGTTAACACTCATTTTAATCTGTGGGCCCTAGTGTATGCCTTAGTTTTCTCAACAATTGCTCTCTAACTACATTTTTCTGGGTACCTACCACTTCTATTTTGGGAGAATATCTAAAATCTGATTTAATCCCAGTGGATTGGAATGGAAACCATCAGGTTTTTCCACCATTTCTTTAAAAATGACCTCACTCCAACCTTTATGAGTCGTATAAGCCCTTTTAAAGTAAAAACAGATCAAACTTTATCCTTCTCTATTGGCATTGGCAAAATTTAACGTACTTTTAATGTATTTTTGGCCTATGCAAAGTTTAAAAAAAAATACCGCAAAAATGTGAACTCCTTAATTAAACAACTAGTAAAAGAGCATGAAATTCATTTGACAACGAACATTGGCAACGTATAATTATTGGTTTAAAATCACAATTACATAGTTTATTTCTGGCCAAGTTTAGTCAATATATTCTGCTGGATTCAGCGGGCAACCTTGATCAGATCTGGCGTCTTTTTTATGGAAGGGAAGAATTGAAATACTAGACTTAGATATTTTTTCTTAGAAATCTGCGCAACCACTAATTATTTTTGGTGAGGTTTGTAAACATGTTCAAAAAATATTTCGATTTATTTACGGTTTTAGTTTTGGTTACATTTTTGGGACACGTATTTCCTGTATCCGAATCATTTGCAAAATCAGTTACGGCTACTAAAACAGAAATCTCCTTGGTAGATGGGATAGCTGTGGACAAAAGAGGCAACGTTTATATCTCAAGGCGGGATAATAATATTGTCAGTCGCATTGATCAAAAGGGTCATATGACGTCCTATGCTGGTAATGGCTCCTCTGGTTTTTCGGGGGATGGCGATAAAGCTATCCAAGCTAGATTAAACGTGCCCGCCGGTCTTGCTTTTGATAAAAGTGGAAATCTATTTATTGCAGACAGAAATAATCACCGTATTCGAAAAGTTGATAGCCGAGGCATTATTACTACCATTGCTGGAACCGGAACCGCGGGGTTCAGTGGTGATGGTGACCTAGCCACTAAGGCACAATTGAATCATCCCTCAGGAATTGCATTTGATAAAAAAGGTAATTTATACTTTTCAGATCGATCCAACGAACGAATCCGCGTAATCGATTTGAAGGGGAAAATTCGCACCTATGCCGGTAACGGTAGAGAAGGCTTTAAAGGAGATTCCGGCCCCGCTCTAGAGGCTTCTCTCGACAAACCCTTCGGGATAGCATTCGATAGAAAAGGCAACTTGTATATTGCCGATCGTGGTAATAATCGAGTACGTAAAATTAATTTGCAGGGAATTATTACTACGGTAGCAGGGGATGGCGGGTTCTTTTTCATGGGCGATAATGGCCCCGCCTATCGAGCTAGTGTAGCAGGACCGACAGGCGTAGCAGTGGATGATCAGGGCACTCTCTACATCGCTGATCGCAATAACAATCGCATTCGCTCTGTGGATTCTCAAGGCATGATCACCACCATTGCGGGCACGGGACAACAAGACTACAACGGAGATGCCGAAGTAGCTCGCGAAACAAACCTATACCTGCCTTTTGGGGTTACTTTAAAACCCAACGGGTCCTTATTAGTGATTGACCGATCACATTATCGTATTCGCAGCGTTGACCTAAAGCGTGGCAGCATCAAAACAATTGCAGGAAATGGAAAAAAAATGTTTGCAGGTGACGGCGGCCCTGCAACAGGCGCAACATTGAGTTTTCCCCATGGTATCGCGGTAGATAAAAATGATAACGTTTTAGTTTCTGATAAAGGGAATTATCGTATTCGCAAGATTTCTCCAGATGGTACTATCCAAACCATTGCTGGAAATGGGATACGGGGAAATATTGGGGACGGTAAGCCAGCCGCCGAGGCCTCTATTTATGGGGCAACCTCTTTGAAGTTGAATAATAAGGGAGAAATGTTCCTGGTTAGTCCAAGCGGTTTCGTAAGCCTGATCCGGATGATTGATCAAAAAGGAGTCATGCGCAAGGTTCTCGATACGGTAACTCCAAAATATCTCGACTCCATTGAGAAAAGTAAATACAAAGGTAAAGTACAAACTGGTGAACTAGCGACCATCACCCATTTTTCAGATTTTGCCTTCGATAAGAAAGGGAATTTATTTATTTCTGATCGGTTAAATCACCAGATTCGCAAGTTGGACCCAAAAGGAGAAATAACAACCATAGCAGGGACTGGTGAATCTGGCTACTATGGAGATGGCGGCCCGGCTTTGGAAGCTGCCTTTCGAGACCCCAGTGCCTTGGCAACTGACAAAGAAGGGAACCTGTATATCGCAGACGGCGCAAACAACCTCATTCGAAAAATTGACACAAAAGGTATTGTCACAACGATTGCGGGTAACGGTAAACATGACGACACTGGAGATGGTGGCCCTGCTTTAAAGGCGAGCATTCGAAATATGGATTATTTGAAAGTCAGCGCCGAAGGGGAACTTCATATTGTCGGAATGAATACAAACACCATCAGAAAAATAACTAAAGATGGGAAAATAGTGAAGGTGGCAGGTAGAGGTTATCAGGGCTATTCTGGAGATGGCGGCCCAGCAACCAAAGCCATGCTTAAAAGTCCTCTTGCCATTGCATTCGATTCAAAAAACAATATGTACATTACCGATATGGGTAATAACCGAATCAGAAAAGTAGATGCAAAAGGAATCATTTCGACATTTGCCGGTTCGGGAAATTTTGGTTGGGCTCAAGATGGGGAAACAGTAGAAATTTATTTGCACAAATTCCCATGATTCGTCTGTCCCTTTTCAGAATACTCTGGGATAGGAAAAATTAGGTTTTCAGGAACCTGAAAGAAAATCAGATATACTTTTAAATTTTTTTGGAGATTTTTTACAATGAGGCGTTTCATTTTAGCGGGGTTGATGTTCTTTTTTTCCCTTATAATTAGTAATAATGCTTTTTCCGCCGATATAGATTTATTGGCTAACATTTTAAAAAAAATAGATGGTATAAACTGTACCCAACCGGAAAAGCTTCCCAATTTTTATGGCAAAAACCTAGTCATTTTGCAGGATGACAAACGACTCTTGCTAGAAAATAGAATAAAGGCCTATCGCCAAATGATGTCGGATTTTCGCGGAATAAACTGTCAGGTTCAAAGACAAGTACTAACAGGACATGTTGGAGACAAGGTAGGGTATGTGCTCGTTGATGAAATTATAAGCGTTACCTCAAAATCTGTAGATAACGATGAACGCCAACACGGTGTCTGCAACTACAGCTTTTTTAAAGAGGGATCTGGTTGGAAAATTACTCTCGAGCACTGTTCAAGCTTGCCAGATTACAGTATTAATCCGGGAGATGATGCTTTGTACTATTTTCACAATCCAATTTACTGACATCTCCCTTATAAAAACTCTTGATGCATGAGTATTAAGAGAATATAACAAAAGGGAGCAAATAATGGCGGATTGCGGTTGCCATCCCAAGAAAGGCTCGGGGAGCCGCTCCGCATTTATCCCTATCAGTTTGATTGGAAAAACTATTAAATTAACGGCCAAAGAAAAAGCTCCAGAAAAAAGGCTGCTCATCTTGATGCAACAATCAATCATTTAAAAAGCGTTTCTGTTGTATATGATTTACCCACCTGATTCGTTAGAACCATCTGGTTGATTTCTTAACTACGCTATTATCTTCCCGAAAAATTACTGTGTTTAATTTTAAAAATGGCCTGGCAGTTTTCGTAATTATCCTGATGGGAGTTTGCTCCGTTTATGCGCAGGAAAACGATTGGATACACTGGCAAAAAAAGTTTTTCAAAAAAAATGCAGATAATACCGACAATTATGAGACAGCCCATTTTTGGAGAAAACAAGAACCTCATATTAAGGAGGTAAGGGTAACCGCAACACTACCAGATTATCCTTGGATTAAGGTATCTAACTACAAAAATCGTATTGTTGAGCGCTGTATAACTTGTCACGATGGTATATCTACCATTAGCCTCTCTCATCCTCCCGAATTCGGTTGTACAGTTTGCCATGGTGGGGAACCCGAATCGATAAACAAAAATCAGGCTCATGCAACATTAATTTATGATCCAGAAGCCGGAACAGGAAAACGAAACCCCTCTAGCCTCAGTGTAGTTGAGCAATCTTGTGGACAGCTTTATTGTCATTCAGGGCATGAGCGTAAAGACCGCAATCATATTAAGCGATTAAATAAGTCGATGATGAATACCCTTGCTGGAGTGATATCAGGTTTGCGCTACCAATGGGCTGGCCAAAACAGAAAGACTGCAATCTATGCAACAAAAGCTATTCAAGACAAAGATGGAGAAATTCCACTCAAATGGAGTGCCTTAGAAAAATTGGATTTATTGCCCTACTTCTCTTCTCTTGATATACCCGAATCAAATAAAAACACAATCTATCCTATTTCAAAACACCCCAGCGATCGGCTTTTACGCCAACAGTGCTTTCAATGCCATATAGATTCTCCACCGCCTTCTGGTGAGTATCGTTCTCAAGGTTGTGCGGCTTGCCATTTCACTTACTCTAAAACTGGGCTTTATGAAGGAAATGATCCAACAATATCAAAAACGGAACCTGGACATTTAAAGTTACATAAAATCCAGGTTCTGCCTGAACGAAGATTGTGCGTTCAATGCCATAAGGGTTTTACCATACAGCCTCTGGGTAACAAGCCTTCCCCCCTTAAGGATATTGCATCCAATTTCATCTTTAAAAATGAGTCTGTAATTAATAAAATAGAAGTCCAACAGGAAAACGAAGAACGGCTTCCAGAAAATCCGACTACAGAAACAGAACAGCAACAATTTATTCAGGACCTCTCCTCAAAAACACTGCTCGAAGCAAACTCTCCCGTAAAAAAAATGGCAAACCTTGAAACAAATGAGCAGGAAACCGAAGAACGGCTTCCGGAAAATCCGACCACAGAAACAGAACAGCAACAAATTATTCAGGACCTCCCCTCAAAAACACTACTCGAAGCAAACTCTCCCGCAAAAAAAATGACAAACCTCGAAACAAATGAGGAAAAAGAATTATCCTTATTTGCAAGAAAAGGAGCTGTTCAAGGCGATGTCCATACGGCTCGGGGTATGGAATGCATAGACTGCCACACACAACGAGATATTATGGGAGATGGAAATCTATATTCCAAACAACATCAAGCCGTAGAAATTCGTTGCGAAACTTGTCATGGCAATGACATTACCTATCCCATGCTTTTAAAAGTTACTGACCCAAAAGACGAAGTCATTAGACTTAGCAAACATTACAAAGAGTCTGTAAATTCTGTGGGAGATTGGATGGCAGTTACCGAACGAAAAAAGCGAATGACAAATGTCAAAGTAAAAAACGGGAAGATGGTTGTCTTGGGCAAAAAGAGTGGTCTCGTTTACAACATTCCTTTGACTCGAGATGCTGATGCGCATTATATACCTCAACATCGATCTCGTTTAGAATGTACCGCCTGTCATTCAAATTGGGTAGTCGAATGTCAAGGTTGCCATATATCCATTAACCTAGGGAAAGAGGGAATAGACCTCAAAGCCTCAGAAAAACCTCCAATAAAAATCCAACAACCCGTCCTTATGATAGGTCCTCGTGGAAAAGTTGCGCCGATGTTTGTACAGCCTGAAAGACATTTTTCCCTATTGGATGAAAAAGGGAATCCAGTTCCTGCATTGGGGTCTATAGGACAGTTTCGAGGAAAATATAAGGAGTGGCATTTTACAAACCCAAATAACAAATCAGGATCGAATCTAGCCTATTCCTTAAATCCTCATTCAACAGGTAGAAAAGTTCGTTCCTGTGAAAGTTGCCATTTATCTCCCAAAACTTTAGGATTAGGAGAAGGAGATTTGATTATCGGCACAAATAATAGTGGAAAAGATGATTCTTTTGCTCCTTTAAATCGCTTTGATCAAAAGATCAAGGCGTCTGTCTTTGACCCGCAGGCCAAAGTTTCAATACGAGGAGAAATTCTTGCTGGCAGCCATCAGCTCAATGCAAGACCCTTTAACCAAGAAGAAATAGTAAAAATTTTAAAAGTGGGAAATTGTATTCCCTGCCACGACCAATATGACGATCCGATTTATCAGAACATCAAAAAAAGTTATTCTTTTGAACGCACACTTGAACACCGTCAATTGCGCAAGAGAATATTAAGCTCAAGGTAAATCCAACCGTGAAAAAAGTATTCCGATCTTTTCAATATCTTATTATAGCGGGAGGATTCTGCCTGAGCATTTTCCTCAATTATTCTTCAGGGCAAGCAATAAATGAAAAAAAATCCTCTGATTTTTTTGATGGTACCCCACAAGAAAAACTCCTAAACCCAGGAAAGAAAAATGACCCGCCTAAAATATTAGATTTCTTTCTAAAACCAGAACCTAAATCAGAAGACGAAAATATTCAGGAAATAGAAATTGCTCCAAATCCACATGACAGTTTAAAAGCAAAAGAAATGGTTGAAGTGCCCACATCACTTTCCAAGGCTCAACTTGATGCCGCTGATTTCGAAGATCCTTTTTATCGTGTAAGAGGGTTACAAGAAAATTCAGAACAAGTTCTACAACCCGGAACAACTATGGGTGGAGTCCAGTTTCAATCCTATGGTGATACCAATAATTTTATTGAAAAGTTCTATAAAGAATCTAATTTTTCACTGGAAGATATTTACGGAAAAATAAAATACTTAGAAAAGCGTGGGGGTTGTTATACATGTCATCAAGGAATTGAGCGAATCAGCAACAATCATAGGTTTGCGTGTGTCCGTTGCCATGGTGGCAACAGACGTGCTAAGTCATTACCCAAAGCCCATAGGGGGCTTGTGCCTAATCCTTCCTCAGTAAAAAATGCTCCAAGATTTTGTGGTAAATGTCATAAAAATCACGTCGAAAAGGTAGAACGATCGCTCATGTCTACTGCCAAAAGAACTATTAATATCACACGATATGCATGGGGAGCACAACCATTGGATGAACTTCCCTATTCGCTTATACCTAGTATTGAAGAACAAAATTTTCCTACTTTACCAGAAGGTCATGCTGTAGACAGGTTTCTAAGGACAAAATGCCTGCGTTGCCATATTGGCTCAGAAAGTCCACATCGTCCCGGAGATTATCGAGCATCGGGTTGTTCTTCATGCCATATGGTTTATTCCAACGATGGTATTTCTTTATCACATGATCGGGCTATACAAAAAATCCAAAGAAAAAATCAAAATCGTTTTACAAGAAAGTATGCTGAGAATTCATTAAACAACCCGCGTGGTTATCCCTTATTGCATAAATTTACCGTCGCAATCCCTAGTGTTCAATGCGAGCATTGCCATAGCAATAACGGAACGGGTCAAGAGTTCGAAGGATTGTTTGCTAAGCCATCTCGACCCTTGGATACCACCAATCTCATCAATGCAGAAAAACCCGTTTTATATGGGAAGGAACATGAATTTCTAGTTCCTGATATTCATCGCGAAAAAGGAATGCACTGTATCGATTGTCATATTGGTGATGCAATAAAACCTGAAATAGAACCCGATCAACTTCAATCTGGAGTACAAATCCGCTGCATTGATTGTCATGGAACTCACGACACACTGCCTGAAGGTTTGCTTTTGATCGAATCGGATCCGAATACAAAACAATTAATAAATAGTGCCAACTTGAATCCAAATCTTAATAAAAGGGTCAGAGCCAGAGATACTGTTTTATTAAATTCTAGCGGCTCACCAATGCTGCATATTAAAAAGACTAAGAAAGATTGGTTTTTGTATTCCAAGGTAACTGGTAAGAAGCATAAGATTCCTTTACTGAAGAATCTTGAACCCTCCATTGCTCATCAAATTCCAAAACATATGCAAGAAGTAGAATGTGCCGCTTGTCATGCCCGCTGGGCTGCAATGGATTGGGGTATGCATATTATTCGAGAACAAGATTTTTCCCCTGAAAAATGGAAAAACTGGAATCTTTCTGATCCCGCTCTGCAACATTTGTTAGCAAACCCCGCCACTGAAAAATTCGGTATGTTAGATTGGTTGACCGCTAAATCAATGCCGAATAAAATAGAAGGCAATACCATCAATGAATACTGGTGGACAGTATTTTCAGAGTCCGAATGGTCCACTATGATAATGGGAAAAAACTCACAAGGTAAATATTCTTTTTTAAAACCACACTATCAATATTTTATTACGGACCAGACAGGCCAAGCCAGTCTTCCATTAAAAAGGGCTGAACCCCCACTAACCCTGGACGATTCTATAGGGTTGATCTGGACCGATTATTCACCTCACACGATACGAAAAACAGTACGCCCTTGTGAAGATTGTCATCAAAGTTCTTTGTCTGTCGGCCTTGGAGATCCCTTAAAAAAATCACTGCATGATGCGGAGCAATTTTTCTCAGATCTAAAACTGAAAAATCAGGTTCACCCTAATTTCCAACTCAAGCAAGCCATAGACCAAAGCGGAAAAGAGATACAAGCTTTTTTTCCTCTAGATGGATCGCGCTTTCTAAATAAAGAAGAGATAACAATTCTGCAGGAAACTTCAGACCAGTATCGTGCATTTCGTTCTCTCGATTTGAGGGAGTTAAATTTTTCCAGGTTACTGAGCCGTACTGAATTCCCTTACGATATAAAGCGTCGTGTGCGAGAAAAAGAATCAGCAGAACCTCAACCACGAGAAAATCTTTTCTATGATGTTGAAAAAAATAAATTCATTAAAATTGAAAAAACTAAAGAGCCTGTAAAATCAACCCCTATATATAATCCTAGGTCTTTGCTGGGCTCGGGACTTGAGGAAAACAATGGTTTATTAACAGGAGAACCTTCACAGGATAAAAAAGAAGAGGGAGTCATTGAGTTTCTCTACGACATTTTTGATGGAAATGAAAAGATCCAAGATCCATTGCCTATTCCCAATCAAACCTCACCATAATGAAAAAATTATTATTTCCCCTGATTAGTGTATATTTTATTTTAAGTCCAATATTTTCATATGCTTTGTTAATTGAAGAAAAAAAATGTTCCAGCTGTCACCGTCTTACTAATTTAGAAATTTCAAAAAGAGGTCCCGATCTATTTTATGCTGGCAATAAATTTCAATCAACTTGGTTACTACAATACCTTCAAAATCCCGTAATACTCAGAAAGGCAGGGACTAGTTCTAATCCAGGCTTTCTTAAAGGCCAGTTTAAAATTTCGCATCCCATACTTTCTAAAAAAGATGCAATACAAATCACCCAAGAATTAATGACCATGACTTTGCCTAAAATGCCAGATGAACTAATTAATTTAAAAGCGCTATCTAAAGTCCAAAAAGCCAAAACTAAATATGAGTTTGAACGTACGTTTAGCTGTATTTCCTGTCATCAAAGTTTGAACCTGGCTGGAAAATCTCGTGGCGGAATATCTGGGCCCTCACTTATCAACGCTGGAAATAGGTTGCAGGCAACTTGGGTGGCAAACTGGTTAAAAAATCCAAAGATGTTTTCAGAGAAAAACCGTATGCCTATTTATAAAATGGATGATGAAACACGATTAAGATTTACACAATTCATCATGGCTCTAAAAAAAGAAGACTTGCGGTAACTATGAAAACTATTTCACAAGCATCTATTTT
>CAZMXD010000058.1:0-10661 GCA_964570185.1 uncultured Nitrospina sp.
ACTGGCTTCCGCAATCCAATGTTTTATTCATCATTGGTGGCAAAGCCAACAATACCGATATCTATGAAACATTTCGAGCGATGGGAGATGGACTGCGTGAATTTTTTCAGAAAAATGGTCCTATTCCGATATTCGTAGTGGTGGGACGAGGAGGTCCTAACGTAATACGTGGAATGAATTATCTTCGCGACGTTCTGGATTCTCTTGGATTGCCTTACCGTTTCTTCGGGCATGACAGCGCAATGTCTGAGGTGATCAATTATGCGCTCAAAGTAAATGAGTGGATGAAAAATGGTGGCAAAGATCAAATAAAAGCTAAGTTAAAAATTTAACCTATCGCAACTGATGGAGGTTTGAATGTATAAGCAAGGTGTAGGGGACTTTCCCTTTTACTGTGGAATTAATTCGCTGTCTGAATTAGCAACCAAAGATGATAGATGCGTAGTATTGAATATTCTTGGTAAAGAAAGCTCAGGGGTCACTCCGATTAGCCACGATTACTCGGGAGGTAATATTGTTTTTGGGACTGGTCCAGGAAAATCCGGAAAAAACCTTATAACGAAAAATGGGAAAATCCCGGTTTATAACTCCATTAAAGAAGGTATGGAAGCGGGACATAAATTCAATACTGTTGTGATTTATCTGCCGCCTTCTGGTGTCAAGGATGGATTGGCCGAAGCGGTACGAGACAACCCAGACCTTAAGAAAGCTATTATTCTTACAGAAAAAGTTTCAGTTAAAGATTCTCGTATTATGCGGGCGATCTGTCAGACGAATGGGGTTGACCTGTTTGGCGGTAATTGCCTAGGGTTGGCTGATGCTTGGAATCATGTTCGGTTAGGTGGTGCGTTGGGCGGAAACGCTCCAGAGGAATCACTCATTAAAGGTTCCGTGGCTCTTTTTTCTAACTCTGGTAACTTCACGACGACCATAGCCGTTTACCTTTCTACCGCAGGGTGGGGAACAACGACCTCTGTTTCCAGCGGCAAAGACGTCTATATTCAATACAGTGCAAAAGAATTTCTTTATGCGTTAGATAACGATGATCGGTCAAAAGCTGCTGTTTTATATAGTGAGCCAGGAGGATACTACGAATATGGGCTAAAATCTGATAAACCCATCGTAGCTTGCGTGGTTGGACGTTGGAAAGCAAGACTGACCAAGGCCTGTGGTCATGCGGGATCTTTATCCGGGTCGGGAGATGATGCGCTTGCAAAGGAACAATGGTTCATGGACTACTTCGGGGTTGACGGGGTTTACACCCCAGAAAAACCAATTTGCTCAAAAAAAGGTGCTCTGGTTACAAACATTGCTTATATTCCGGAAGCCTTGACCAAGGTCATGGAGCTCAATAATACCAAACCAGATTTCGAACCACGTGGCAGCCTTAACCTGAAACCTTGGTTTGGCAACAATCAAGGCCTGTCTCTACCAACCGAGTTAGATGTCCCCATTGTTGAGGCGGCCAGTCCTTATAATGAGCAAATTCAAGCTCTTGATCAAATGGTGGGTGCTCAGCACCGACGTGAAACGTTAAAAGATGCGAGTGGTGCTTCAATGATGGATCCGAAAACCCAGGTCTCTAAAATTCATAATACCTCGATTCTCGATGCATCAATGAAAAGCTTTGAGGCAAATTTAGTTTTTGCTCTTACACGTCAATATACTTGTGGTTATGGAGAAAAGATCGCCAATATCGTATTGAATATGTACGTCAATCAACATAATCAACCTACATTGTTGGCAGCAGAAGCAGCTCGTGAAAACGGTAATTCGCCAAATACGGTTGTATCTTCTGCGGTAGCGATTGTAGGTAAAAAGATGGTGCAAAAGGCTATGGATACCTCTAATGCACTTTTGGAATTGTTCCAATTCAGCAAACTTGGTGGACCGAAGGAGAACTTTGATTATGCCGCCCAATTGAAAGAGGCGGAAAAATATAAAGATGCCTTACTTGCAGATGAGGAAGATCCTTGCGCTGCAAAACTGTCAGATTACCTTAATAAGGCCGGAGATTCTGTTTTTATCAAGTTCGTTCAAGATTTTGCGGCAGCTAACGGCGGCAAACTTTCTACCGATGCTTTGTTTGGTGCGGTATGGGTTACTCTTGGATGGGAAGCGTTAAAAGGTAAAAAGATTTCTAAAGAAACGCTTGTCCGATTGCCATGGTATTCACGCATCTATAGTACAATCGTCGGAGTTTCTGCTCCGGCTTCTCGGCACACAGAAGACAGTATTTCAGGTGTTAAGCTTGAGGAGTTGATTCCAACTTACAGTTTTACCAAAACGGCGTTCGTTACTTTACTTGGTCGGCAGCCTTCTGAGTCCGAACTTTATGAGTTCCAGGTTTTGCTAGGACTCATCATCACTAACGGACCCGGTACAATTTCTGCTCAAGGGTCAAAAGGTGCAGTTAGTGCAGATGGCCCCGAACAACCGCAAAGGGTTCAGGTTAACAAAGCCTTTATCGGATTTCTAACCCATACTGGATTTGCTCATGGGGGAAATGGATTTGAAGCGGCGGCTTTCCTGATGGAAAACTTTAAAGGTAAAAATTTGAATGATCCTGCTGATGCAAACCATGGTCTTGATCTCGACGCAATGGCTGTTAATGTTGCTAATGATTATTCGGACTACAAGAAAAAACAGAAAGCAGTGGGCAATCTTGATTATGCCAAGCTGCCTTGTGTGAATCATCCTGTGTTTAAGGGTAAGGATGTGAACTACGATCCCCGTGAAGTTTTCGTCAACGATTTATTCAAGAAAAAGGGTATTAACAATGTTTTTCTAGATTTTTATCACAGTCTTGTTCAAGCTTTATTCAAAGCGAAGGTCAGTAAGAATGTTTATTGTGTGAATATTGATGCGGTGATTGCTGTTATCCTTCTTAAAATTGTCTGGTCTGATTTTAATGATGGCAAGTTGAAAGAAGAGGACATTGAATCCGCTAGCTTCGCGACATTCCTGTTTGGGAGGATGATAGGTTGTGCGGCAGAAATTGACGATCATACTTCTCGTGGTAAGAATATGGATACCCGAACTCCTGCAAGTAAGTGCTCTTATGTAGGGTAATTTTTTTAGTAATTATTTTAAATCCCCTCTCAGTTTTTTGGGAGGGGATTTTTTTTGGTATTTGCATTTGGGAATATTTAAATGCATATTTAATTAAGAAAATCTAAGAAAAAGGTTGTTCGCAGATCAATAGATTAAATTTTTATCAAAGGTATTTTATGCAACCTCAAGAAGGATTGTTAAAAAACCCCTATCAGCATTCGTTGATTCAGAAATATATTTTTAATGATCTGCCATTGATTGCTATGAATGTGGCTCGTATTGGCGCGCAATCTCCTGGAATGGCATATGAGATTGCTGGTGGGGAAAAACATTTTCTGACCATTGGATTTGGTCCAATGAACTGGTTGTTAATCACACCGGATATTCCGGCTCGTGGTGGCTTTAGGGCTTTTGATGAAATAGATATAGGGGATGAAGAGGTGCCAGAATCTGAAGGTGATATGTTACTTTATTTTTCTTCGGACGATCCTAAGCTCAACTGCGAGTTAGCTTCTCAGATAAATAAATTATTTGGAAAAGACGGTGAGTTGATTGAGGAAGTAGAAGTTGAGGGAGGCGAACATTCTGACATTTCGGAGGTGAAAGAACAAGTGCTGATCGAAGATCCAAATTATCTTGATCAGGCACAAAGCACTTTTATGAGCACACATCGGTTCTCAAAACATGGTGATTCTAAAACAACTTTGCCCCAGCATCGATATCATTATAAAAAAGATAACGAATCCGGAGACTATATCCTAACTTTTTATAAAAATCCTTCTGCCTTGGAAGAGCATAGCGAATCCCTAACAAAGCCTGCCGCAGCCCGCGGCTTATTCTTCATTCCTTCCCTTGATTTATTGACCAGCCTCCGAATGGGTGGTATACGCATGGGCTCACTGGCTATAAATGCAAAATGGAAGGGTCACTGACTTACGGATAGTGTAGTAAGCCTGTTATATGAACCAATCTTGTCTAGCATGTATATAAGAATTCTTTTGTATTTTGTATGGGAATACCGCCATACATCTGAGAACTGATTTTTCTTCCTTTTCCTGTTTCCGCCCATTACAATTTCTTATCTCTTTAAAAATTAAAAATAGTAATTTTAGCTCTGGGAGTTAAATTCATGAAAAAATTGTTCGTATTAAGTGTCATATCTTTTTTTAGTTTTGTGGTGCTGGCAAATGCAGACATTAGGACAGAAGAAATCGAATACAGTCACGAAGGTACAAAATTGCAAGGCTATCTGGCATTTGATGATTCAATGCTAGGTAAACGACCGGGAATTTTAGTGGTGCACGAATGGTGGGGCCATAATGATCATGCCCGCAATCGCGCTGAAATGTTGGCTGAAGCAGGATATATTGCATTAGCTTTGGATATGTATGGAAACGGAAAGTTGGCTAATCATCCAAAAAAAGCCGCCGAATTTATGAATGCCGCTTTTAGTAATTGGTCCGACTCTCAAACTCGATATAACAAGGCAATGAAAATTTTAAAGTCTCATAAAGCGGTCGATTCCAATCGGATCGGCTCCATTGGATTTTGTTTTGGCGGCGCAGTGTCTATTCGCATGGCAAGAGGAGGCTCTGATTTAAAAGGTGTGGTTGCCTTTCACAGCTCTTTGCCTGTTAAACCTGCGATAACTAAAAATTCTATGAATTCAGCTGTTCTTATTATTAATGGATCTGAAGATGGTTTCTTGAAACCTGAAGCGGTTGCTGCTTTTACGCAGGATATGTTTAAGGCAAATGTTGACTTTACTTATATGAGTCTGAAGGGAGCTAAACACAGTTTTACCAACCCGCAGGCCGATGAGTTTAGAAAAACATTCAATATCGAAGCTTTGGAGTATAACAAAAAAGCCGATGAACTGGCTTGGGCAGCAATGCTGAAATTTTTTAAACGGGTGTTTAATTAGCAAGCTTAGGTGCAATTTTATTTTTTGGCAGTCACCAAATATTTTTCTCGATGGCTTTGTGGTAGAGCTTTTGATATCCCTTTGCCATGATTTCTTTAGTAAAATATTGGAGAACTCTTTCTCGGCATGCGGTTGGTTGGATGGACGGAAGTTGTTTTATGGCTTGAATAAACTCTTTCTTGTTGTTGCAAATGAAACCCGTTATGCCTTGTTTAACGGTTTCATGGAATGGCGGTATATTTGATGTGATTACAGGAGTACCAGCTACCATAGCCTCAATTACCGACAGCCCAAAACTTTCCCATGAAGATAGATATAAAAGAGCTTTTGCATTTCTGAGTAAATGATTTTTTATTTCTCCCATTGCTTCTCCGTGATAGGTGATTTTGTCGTTGAGTTTTTTTCGGACTTTCTTGCAAAAATATCCTGAATGGCGTACTGGTCCTACGATGGTCAATGGCATATCAACCCAATTTGCCACCTTGATTGCCATCTCTACGTTTTTCCGTGGATGGATAGCTCCCAAAAACAATAAATAGGATTCCTTTTTGTCTGCGAAGCCATATTCATTCAAATCCAAACCATGATGAATAAAAGTTGAAGAACCATTTGCTTCTGCGTCTGCGCGGGTGGGATAAATGGTATTTGGAACAGGCTTGAATCGCTCGTTATGATGGGTTGAAACGGCAGCTTGTTCTGGATGCCTCAATCGGAATAATTGAGAAAATGTATGGTCGTGCACAATATCTGGCTGGATACTGAGAATTTCTTTATAAGACTGCTGATAAGCTTCTTCTTCATCACACCATAAAGGAATGGGAATTATATTTGCTTTTGTGCTGCTTTCACTTGGGGCAACGATATGAACTTCATGCCCCATATCTAATTGGGCGCTTGCTAACCAATGAACGACCCGCTCTGTTCCCCCATATCCTTCTGGTGGTACTAGGTTATTAGAGACTGAAATATGGATAATTTTCATGTTTGTTTCTAATAAAGTTGATTTTATACAAATCGGCGGATGGTATCCAAGATTATATATAAAGTCAAAATACTATGCTAAATTTTAAAACTACCCCCAAAATTCTTTGGAATGGGGTTTTGGCTTCACCTCATTTTTAGAGTGCTTTAGCCCAGAGGTTAAATAAATCGTTTTACTTTAAAGCGGAATATCTCGTAAGTATCATGACTTTTGAAGCCACCTTTGTTTAGGCAGACTTTAAGTTGCTGGTCAGCAGATTTGATAATGTCAAGATCAGGAAGTAACACACCCTGTTTTCCTTTGCCTCGTACTACCAGTCCGAATTGTTTGATGTTGTGATCTTTTATGTTTTCTATTTTTTCCAGTGGTTGCAAGACATCAACGGAAAATGTTAGCGAAGGCAATTCCTTTTTCTGGATAGGATCAAAACGCGGGTCCTCGCTGGCAGAGCGGAGCGCATTTTGGATGACTTCTTCAGCGAGGTTTTTATATTTTGGTTTCATGGTACCTATACACCCACGCAGGGATCCTTGCTTTTTGATTGAAACAAAGGTGCCGGCGGCACTTTGTCTCAGAAAATCTGGCAAATGAGCAGGGCAGGGGAGGGCTTTACCAGTTTCGATAAAATATTCCACCGAACGAATTGCAAGCTTTACAAGAGGATGCACAAGAATCTCCTGATTACCAGAATTATTATAACTTGTTAAATAGCTGCTCCCAATAATTTTGATTAATTCGTTATTTATTGTGTTTTAGTTAGGATTAGGTAAGACTTTAATGCAGTGCAATGAGGCGTTGGCCTCTTACTTTACGGGTATGGCAGGTGCGCTCGGTGCAGTGTGTCTACTATGAATATAGTCGGCAATAGCATCAAAATATGCTATGTATTTTGGTTCTGGAAAATCAGCTTTTCGAAGATGGGATTTAGCGCGATCGATGTAATATCGTGCAAGTTTGAGTGTGTATTTTATGGATTCATGTTTGTGCATTTGATCGACGATGTAATTTACCTCTTTAGCTCCAATATTCTCATTTTTTATGAATTCTTCGATTTCTTTTTTTAACCCCTTAGTTGCATTGCAGTAGAGATGATGCAGAGGAAGGGTAACATGTCCTTCTTTGAAATCGGTTCCAGTTGGTTTTCCTAAAACCTTTTCATCAGCATCGTAATCAAGCGCATCGTCCATTAGTTGAAAGGCCATTCCGAAATCGTTTCCAAAAGAGATGATAGCGGTTTCCTGTTCTTCAGTCGCATTTGCGAGTAATCCGCCCAGTCTTGCGCTTACAGAAAGAATAGATGCTGTTTTTCGGTAAATTACATCGAGAATATGTTTTTCGCTTACCTTAATTTTGCGAGCTTCTGCATATTCTAGAATGCCGCCTTCGACTAGAATTTTTGTTGCTTCGGTGATAGCTTGGATTATTTTTCTTTCGCAGTCTTCTGCCAAGATTAGAATAGCGCGGGAGATCAAAAAGTCTCCTACCAAAATACTGGCATCAGAACCCCATTTTGCATTGACTGTTTGTTTTCCTCGTCTTACTGTTGTTTCGTCTACTACATCATCGTGTAAGAGGGTTGCGGCATGGATATATTCGACAACGCACCCATGTTTGACCACGATTCCGTCTGCTTCCCGACCGCAAAGTTTGGCAGCTAGAATTGTCAGCATGGGGCGAATGCGTTTTCCTCCACAACTCATTAAATACGAGCTGATACCAGGGATTAGAGGGACATCCGATTTATAGTTCTCATTAATAGCTATTTCTACTTTGTCGAGATCATTTTTTAAATCTTGTGTAACGTCTCTAAAATCCATATTTTACTCTTTTTGAATTAATAAAGATGAGAGAGTTCGTAACCTTAAAAATAGTAAGGGAATTCCCCAATATACTTAATGGTAACACTAAAGCTTTTTAATCCTGATAATTTTTAAATCCTATTAAGCATAGCGAGATTTTTATTAGCTAGCGGGCTGTTTTTAAATCCGTTATTTATTGGAAAGCAATTAGTTTTATGAGAAATTGAGAGGTTTGTCAAGGCATTTATAGCCCACCCGCCAGACGGCTATTTTGTATTATGAAATAAAATTTTGAAAAGCTAACTCAGTGCGTTATCGAGTATTTTTTCTTTAAGCCAGCATATATTGCGATATGATCAGAATGCTTCATGTTTTTAAATTTAAAGTATTTTTTATTTGGTTTCGATATTGCCTTGTTTTTTAAGCAGGGAAAAAGAATTTAATTACCACTATCTCTTTTGGCAACTTTTTGAGTATGGATTTATCCCTAGTTTCAGTAATTATTCCAACTTTCAATAGAGCCTATTATCTTAAGGACTGTATTCACTCAGTATTGGCACAGAGTGGCTTTGAATTGATTGTTGTGAATGATGGTTCCACGGATGAAACGGATAAGGTTCTTGAAAGATTTTCAAATGTTAGGGTTATTCATTTGAAGAAAAACCAGGGAGTTTCCTATGCAAGAAATCGAGGAATCGAACAGGCTAAAGGGTCATTGATTTGTTTTTTAGACTCCGATGATTTATGGGAAATTGGCAAACTAGAAGCCCAAGTTAAATGGATGCGGGGTCATCCCGAGTGCCAGGCAGTTTATACCGATGAGATATGGATTCGGAATGGGATGCGAGTTAATCCAATGTTTAAACATCAAAAATATTCAGGTGATATTTTCAAACAATGCTTACCGCTTTGTATTGTCAGTCCTTCTTCGGTTATGTTAAGAAAATCGTTGTTAGATGAAGTTGGAGGATTTGATGAGTCTATGCCGGTTTGCGAAGATTATGACCTTTGGTTGCGAATCGCGGTGCGGTACCCTTTTAAATTTTTGAATGATAAGTTGATCATAAAACGTGGGGGCCATAAGGATCAACTTTCACGTAAATATTGGGGTATGGATCGATGGCGGGTCTATGCTCTTAAGAAACTTTTGCGCAGTGATGATTTAAATCCCGAGCAAAGAGAATGGGTGAAGGAAATGATGATTGAAAAGAGCGGGATTCTGATCAAAGGCTTTGAAAAAAGAGGTAAAAATGAAGAAGCTGATATTTATAAAAATCTTTTGGCTGTTTACTGCGGTACTGCTGATTCGATTAGGTGAAAAATGCTAAAAAAGTGGATTTGTTTACAAATGGTTGTTTTTTTCGGATTTCAGGGTTTGTCTTTTGCCGACTCTAAGACGGAAGCAGTTTTGCAAAAACTACGTGAAGACTGTAAACAATTGTTATTGGAAACTTATAAGCATGATAATTCCTTTGTACGGGCAGCGGTGTTGCGTGCGGCGGGGGAATCTCATGATCCTGATTTAATTCATCTTCTTAAACAAGGTACTGAAGATTATTATCCTACGGCACGATTGTTTGCCTTGCAGGGATTAAAAGAGGTTTCGAAAATTGCCGCTCTGGCGGCGGCTCGGAAATTAACGAATGATCATGATATTTGGGTGAGAAGTGCGGCTGTAGAAATGTTGGGAGATGAGGGCGGACCCGAGGTAGTGGAAGAAATTCGCAGCTATTTAAAATCGTATGATGTGCCCGTGAAATTGGCAGCTTCAGCCAGCTTGGTGAAGCTGGGGAAAAAGAGTTATCTAAAAGGTGTTCTAGATCCACTTACGCATCCGATCCCAGATCGTCGTTATCAGGCCATTGGGTATCTAGGAAAAATAGGAAGTAAAGAGGTAATGCCTCATCTGGTCAAATTGCTTGATCATTCTGAACCAGAAATGATTTTTTATAGCCTTAAGGCTATTGAGGGTAAAGCAACCTTAGATGTGCTGCCTAAACTAAGGAGATTGTCAAAACATAAAAACCCTTCTATTCGTCATGCAACTGCCATGGCTATGAGTAATATTTCAGAAGCAGAAGCAGACTTAATTCCCTTGTGTGCGGATAAAGATGGTATGACAAAATTGTCTGCAGCGGTGGCTTTGAATCGAATTGGGTCAGACTCGTGCCAGGTGGTTTTTGAAGAATTGCTTAGTCATGACGACTTTAAGGTGCGCAGTTCGATGGCGAGAATACTGGGAAAGACCCGAATTCCCAAAAGATTAATGATATTGACAGCCGCATTACGAGACTCTCATTCTCGTGTTCGGACCGCAGCTGTCCGAGGAGCAGGAATGATGGGAGGCCCTGATGCCTTTCGTTTATTAGTAAACATGCTAAAAGATCCAAAAGATGCTATCCGTGCTTATGCCGCTGGAAACCTTATCCGCCTATTGGAATAGTTATTCTATTCCCACTTCTCCAGAATCGAAGGCTACTTCTTTTCCAGAATTATTTAATATGACCAGTCTTCCGCAATTGTCTAATCGAATTGCTTTACCGTTTATGATTTGATCACCCTTATTAAGAGTAATAGATTTTCCGAACAAGTCTGAATTGCGAGCCCAATTATCGATAAGAGCTTGCACTTTGTTGTTTTGAAATTCGTTGTATTGAAAGTCCAATTGTGTAATCAAACTTTTAATTAGGGCAGTGCGATTTATATTTTTTCCAAATTCTAATTTGAGTGATGTGGCAATATCCTTAAGTCCGGCAGGAAATTGGATTTGGTTCACATTAATACCAATACCAATGATTACTGCAGGATTTTTAATAGTGTGGTATTCACATAAAATTCCAGCGATCTTTTTACCTTTAAGCAGCAGATCGTTAGGCCATTTTAATAGTGCTGGCTGGGGAAT
>CAZMXD010000059.1:0-10617 GCA_964570185.1 uncultured Nitrospina sp.
TCAATAGAATATTTAATTAAATATGTATATAAAGAAAGGCAAGACTCTTAATTATTTTCCCTTTTTGATAATCTTCGCATCCTAAAAAGTCCTTAGGAGTGCGATCATGCGAACCACTGGAACGAGGGTTTTCAGTTGCAGGGTCTATGGTTAAAATTTTAATTTTAAACAGATAATTTAGTCGATTTTCGCTTGTGCATATTGTTGTTTATACGGGTTTTATTCTTCTCCAAACTGTTCCCACCGCAAGCCCCCCTATTAATTAGTTCTCATATTCATGGCTCTTCTTTGATTATTGTTTGGGTTTTTGATATAAACAGCCATCCTTAAGGTTAGTATTAAAAATAAGCTGTTAGTGTGTACATACAGTTCTAACAGGTTTAACCATTGGGGTTTAGTGTGCAGATAACTTCTACACCACTAAACATTAATACCCAACAATATAACTCTTTAGAGTTGTCTGGATTTTTATTTAATTTGGGATTCTTTTCCTTATTACCACTCCCTGGGCCAACGCAAACCAATTTAATAATTCTTTTTCTACGCTTAAGGAAAGAGAACGAAAGCTTAGGGATAGAGAAAAATGGAAGAGGGCGGATGATTTTAATGGTGAAATTTTTAAAGGTAATCGGAACCGCGATTAATGAGAGGAAAAATAAATGAATACTTTGACAAGAGATTTAAAAATATCACCGAGTGTAGTTTACGTTTTCTATTTATTTTTATTTAATTTTCTTTTTATAAGCTCGGCGAATGGACAATCAGAAAGAGAGAAATCTTTAATAATGGCATGTAAACATTTACCCCTGCATCCCGATACTTCGGGTTACTCTCAACCAAATGCCTTAATCGGATTCGGGACACCAGTACAAGTAAAAAGTTTTGAAAAATTTATAAAAGTTCTGATAGTGGAATCACCCGAAGATGATGAGAATTTTGATGTTACTGATGGACCGATAGTAACTGAAGAAAAACCACCCGAATATGAAGAAATACCAACTTGGGCAAATATTGAGGTTAAAGGTAAAACGGGTTATGCGCCTCTTAATTGTTTGGTTACAAAAGAAGTTTTTAAACGCCAAGCCCCTGCGGAGGCTTTAAAAAAAGCAACAGTAGCCGAGCTCAAGGGAGCGAGTCGTGGTTTTTCTGAGGAAGAAGAAGGAGATCTGGTGGCCATGCGGGGTGCCGGTGGAAAAGTTAAGGGCGGCAAAGCCAATTACGAAAAATTGGATAAGCTTTTAAAAAAGGCGCCCGAGTACAACCCACAACCTGTTCTTGAAGAGTTCAGAAGAAACGGGCAACTCGGAGAGTTTAAATAGAATTTAATTCAAAACAAAAAATGAGGATTTAAATATGAAAAATTTAAGAAACCTTATTCTCATCTTGTTTGCTTTTTTTTTGATTCAGATAAAAGGGGTTAATGCGTTTGATTTGGGGGGCCTCGGAGATATTGGTTCTAGCCTAAAAGACCTGGGTTCTTCATTGCAAGGAGAAACCAAAAAAGAGGAAAACGAAGCAGGTGATGAAAAGTCCGGCGGCCTGGGTGGCATGTTTGGATTAGTCAAAGATATATTTACCGGTGGTGGGCAAATGGGGCCAGTAGAGGAATATTTTATAGGAAGAAAAATAGCCGCAAGGGTAATCGATGAATATCCTCCGGTTGAAAACAAGGAAGAACTAGTGAAGTACGTCAATAACGTCGGAACTACTGTCGCTTTGGGATCCAACACTCCTTATCTATATCATCCTTATATTTTCATTGTGGGGGAAAGTGATCAAATAAATGCTTTTGCTGCTCCAGGCGGCATAATAATAATAACAACGGGAATGCTAAAATTTCTAAAAAACGAGGATGAATTAGCCGTGATCTTAGGCCATGAAATTGCGCACGTTGAGCTACAACATGGGGTTAAAAGCGTGGGCAGTGAAAAGGTAATTAAGCTTTTAAATGGCTTGGGTAATTTTGCGGTAGGGAAGACTAGCGGAGGAAAGGGTGGATTGCAAAAAGCAGCAATTGAAAAATTAGCCACATATGTAATGAATACTATTTTAGATAAAATGCGAAATGGATATGGTGTCGAACTAGAATCAGAAGCTGATACAAGGGGTATGACCTTGGCTTATGAAGCGGGGTATCATTCTCCTGTCATGGTTAATTTAATCAATAGATTTAAAGAAGTGACGGGATCTTACGGCGGCGCTTCCTATCCTGAAAAAAGAGCTCATCTGGCAGATACCCATTTAAAAACCCTGGAAGCCAGTGGAGAAAATGAAGACCGAGTTGCATTGCGGCAAAAAAGATTCGCTAAAAATATTTTATTCTGATTGGCAATCAGCTTGCAATTATTGAATTTGGTTTACCTTTAACAAGGAAGGAATATAATTGATGAGTCCAGATAAAAAACCCTCTCAGTCGTCAGCCCCTTCTGACCGCACGAAACACTTAGAAAATCAGAGTCAACAATTAAAAGTCATTGCTGAGTATTTTACAGCTGAATCTCAAGCTAAAAGAGCAACAAAAAGAAAAAAGTTTTTTGGTGGATTCATAGGTGTTTTAATGTTTTTGGGAACGGTGTGGCCCGTAATGTATGAAGGCTCATTGTATGCGGTTGGTCAAATGGAAACTAGAGCCGCCGCGGAAAACTATGCGAAAGTTGCAAAACAAATATACTATGAAGAAAACAACCCCGAGATAGCACTAACCTTTATTAAAAAATCAATGGAACTTAACCCCGACAACTCCGATTATCGATATTTACATTCATATATTGAGGGGATGGCCGTGGTGAGAAATTTGCTTAATTTAGATCGTCCTCTTAATAAAGAAGAGGTGAATGAAGCACATCAATCTATGGCCAGCGCCGCGTTATTAAAATTACTGGAACCGGATAAACCAGGTCCATATATTCTAAAAGGCCAAATATATTCGGCCTTAAAAGAAAATGAAAGGTCCTTAATCGAAATTAAAAAAGCGATTTCATTTAACCCGAATAACGATTTTGCCCATGTACGTTTGGCACTTATCCATTTCAATTTAAATGAGATTGATAAGAGTTTAAAAGAACTAGACCTGGCACTGGCAATTAATCCGAATTCGAAATGGGCATGGCTATGGAAGGGAATAGTAATTGGAGAATCTAAAAAAGACTGGCAAGCTGCAAATTCTAATTATAAAAAAGCATTGGAAATTGACCCTAGATTTGATTTGGCTTATTACAACCTTGGATGGTCCTTTTTAAAAATGTCTCCTAAAGATTACGTCAAGGCTCAAAATAATTTTGAAACAGCACTAAAGATAAATCCGAATTACAAGGAAGCTCTTTATGGCCTTGCCATGGTTTATGGTTATCAAGATAGGTATGAAATCGCAAAATTATATTTAACCAAAGCAAAAGATCTGGACAATCAATTTTTAACCGCTTGGAAATGGCTTGGGGTTGTAAATAATGAGATGAATAACTTTGAGGAATCATTAGTAGCTTTTGGAGAGGCCATTAAACTAAACCCGGGCGACAGTAAACTGTATGTTCGAAGAGCAAGATTGTTTAGTAAAGACGGTCAATTTGAACAGGGAATAAAAGATCTTAGGTTGGCTGCTGAAATGGATCCAAAGAATAAAAGGATTTGGTTTTATCTTGGTGATATTCTTTTGAAAATGGATAAGCCTAATGGTGCTATTGATTATTTTGATAAGGCAGTTAATATAGCACCAAATTATAGTGAGGCCTTTTTGGGTAAAGCGAAGGCATTTGCCGCATTGGGCTCTCATAAAAATGCTGAAGAAAATTTTAAGAAGTCATTTCGGAAGAGTCGGAATAAAAAAGAACGGGTTATTTTCGCAAAAGGAAATTTTGAAATATCGCGAGGTAATTTTTTAAAAGCAAGAAAAGACTTCAGGACCGCCAGAGAAATAAAGAAAACCTTTGGGGATGCTTGGCTTGCAGAGGCAGATGTTTTAGTCAGGTTAAAAAAAACAAACGAGGCGATTGCTCTACTAAGACAGTATTTAAAGTTGAGGCCTGAAGACAATAAGGCTAGTTCAATGGTTTTAAAACTCTCAAAAGGTCTCTAAAAGATATTTTGTCTATTAACATATAAATCTATCCAGCTTTTTAATTTAGCAAGTCTTATTAACTTTTTTTTAATTAAAGCTGTGAATTTCCCTAGATCCTCTAGGATATTTTTCGCCTTCATTAAAAATAAATATTTCGTAATAAGCTTCACTCCACGCTGAATTGTCAATAGAATCGACTTTTTTGGACAATGCCTTAATAGCCTTGTTACCTTGCGTCGTTTTCTTTTTTATACAGTGAAAAGGCTGCCTTTCACTCAGGTTCATTTGCAATAGCGAAACCTTGTTCAGGGTAACGAAGGCTTTGATTCGTTCTAATCCTGAGGGCCCTCTGACTTCTAACTTAAATTTTTTGGGCGGGATTTGATTAGTTTCGCCTGCTCGAATAAAACTACTGGGATGAAAATGATTAGGAAAAACTACACATAGAGTGCCATCCGGGTTTATATCGAACATTGTCAGGTAACCGTCCTTATCGGAAGTGACCTGAAAATCTATCTTATTGTTAATTTCGTAATTTTTTTTATCGGTGTGGATTTTAACATCAAAAGCAGGTTTTAAGGGTTTGGCGGCGATTAATTTCTCAAGATGTTCCTGGTAGCTTTTTTCCTTTTGTGCGGTTTTAAACTCCTCTGAAATCGTATCAATCAACTCGAGGTCATCTGGATTTAGCTCTTTTCGTTCGATGATAATGTTTGCCGAAGACTGAATATTCTTTGTCTGCGTTTCGATCAAACGAGACCTGATTTCAAGGCCTTTTTTTTCCATTCGATAAGAACCGATTACGTAATAGTCCAGACTGTTGGTTTGCGCAATTTCTTCCGGTGACTTATTAGCCTCAATTTTAATTTCTTTTAATTTAAGGTCTTCGGCCCGAGCGAGAATGGTTTTAATATCTTCGTTTAGGACTTGGCTGAAAAGAGTGATCCGATCGGCCCTGAGATCCTTGAATGGTAAAACTCCCATAGATGTTACCTTTCCGGGAGGGATATTACTTATGACCTGATTGGTCAGATCGGTAATGCTTTCCTTCCAGGCTTGAGACTTGTTGGAACCCCACTTGGGAGTCTGGATTGCGTAATTGAATGCCGCGCTCTTTGTTTTCAGGGGGGAAAGAAGATTTTCCGCAATGTCTCCGTTAATTTTCGCCAGGATGGAAACATAATCAAGCTTTACGGAGATCATATGATTGGCTTCCTTGTAGGAAGCAATTTTGTGAACTGTTGTTTGTATGATTCCGTCTGACCCGCTGGTTTTTTCTTTTTCCAGTTCGCCTTCTCCGATTTCATAATTGAAGATCACGGGGACATTTGAAACGGGAGTCCATGCTTCTCCTTGCCCTATAAAAATCTTGGCCACAAGCGGGTCGGCCAGTCCTTTCCGGGTTTTTACAACCTGTCGGTCACCTGAGACCGTGGTAAGACGCAAGTCCTGAACAATACGCTTTACCTTGGATTCAAAAACGACGGCACTTATGTTTTCGGTATCGGTGTAATTATTGTCTGGTGTGATGATATGCAAGGCGCTATGCAGCGGTGGCAATATAGATGCCTTCTGATATCCTGACAAATAACTGGAAAGAGCATTTATAATGTCCCCATTTTTTGCGGCTCCATCTCCCTCGTTCAAATTCTGCTTGAGGACGGATTCGATTCTACCGATCTCGTCTTGAACTCTGGAAGCGGCCAGGTTTCGTTCCACCACGGCAAGTGCATAGTAGGTTCCTTTAACTTGATCCAACCAACCATCTTTTATTTCGACTCCCTGCAATACGGTATCCACTTCTGTTTGAATGACTGATTCAATGCGGTTTTTTTCTTTAAGACCTCTTATATTCGCTACCATGGAAATATCCACCATGGTGGCACTTACTTTGACTTTAAGTGTTTTGGCCAGGTTGGAACGCGCCGAATCGTTTGCGGCAACGGAATTCGAATTAGACAAACCAACACCGACAAGATACTGTTTCCCGGGATAATCGGGATGACCCTTTCCCAACACCCAATCAGGGGGGTTGAGATTGATTTTGGGTTGTGACGGTTTTTCTTTCTTCAGTGGGGCCGAAACTGTTTTACAGGCAGGACCTAAAAATATAAATAGAATACACGTAATAAGGAGCAAACAGGTTCTTGTATTCATAATATTTGAAATTCCGGAAAACAATTTATGAAACACAGGCAACCGATGCCAAGCATTATGGAATAGGGATGCTTTCGATCACCTGATTGATATTGCTATATGAATTTTATTTAGAAGAGGTTTGTTTTGTTTCCTCGTCCAGTTCCTCGAAAAAAAGGTCGACTCGTTTTGCTTCTTCTTCGACTAATTTCTGATAGAGTTTGTATGCCGCCGTTTCTATAGCCTCGATTTTTTTCAGGCGGTTACCGTATTCCAACTTGGAAATACTCCCGGTATTGAAACGGGTGCATAATTCGAGGTACCTTGCGACCAGCCTCTGAGTGAGTTTGTCCCAGTCGATACCCGATTCTTTACCAAAAGTAACCTCGGGCCCGATTCCGAAAAACAAGCCACCTGCCTTGAAGCCCAGGGTGATTTTCCCGTTTTCCGATTTATAAACCGAGCAGTCCTGTTTCTTTGCCATGATGTATTCGGTTCTGGAATCATCAAGGTAAAGTTTAAACTCCGAAGCCGAAGCGGACGAATGAACAAGAAGTAACAGAACACCAGTAATTAATTTGTAAAAATAGAATTTCATAATTTCATTAAAGAGCTAATTAAAATTTTTTTTCATCTCATCCATCATGTCTTCCATTTCATCCTCAATCTGTCGCAGCAGATCTTTTTCCTTGTAAGGTCTTATTTTGGTTAAGATCTCGGGTTTCTTGGCGGGTCTTATTTTTGGTTTTGGAGGGGGCGGTGGTTTTGCTTCAGGTTTTGGATTAGTTTGGGATTTTTCTGTCGGAACGACAACAATGCCCGCATTGTACGTTTTAGTTGGTTTTGAAACTGTGCTAATCCTGTTGGAAACAAGTTCAAACTTCAGGCCGATCGAATCAAGCCAGTTGACTGCCACGCGCGACTTGATGGAGAAATTAATCCCGGTAATTGCCATACCATCCTTCGCTTTACGTGAGATTATTGAGTTTACGCCTACGATGTCACCTTGGCTGTTGATCAGGGGCCCCCCGGAGTTTCCACGATTAATACTGGCTTCGGTCTGGAACACGTTTTTCCCAGGGATATCTCCATAGTTATTGATCCGGCTGCTGATCGTTCCCGTAGTGAGCGTCCAGAGGCCGCCCTGCTCGGGGTGACCGATTGCTATAACCGGGTCACCGATTGAGACCAGAGAGGAATCGGAAAATTTTAAAAAGGGGGAAAGGCTTCCGAGGGACGAGGACTTGATCCTAAGAAGTGCCAGGTCGAGGTCTTCTGAAAACCTGACCAACTCGGCACGATATTTGATGGCGGTGTCTTTTTTAAGGTCACCGGAAATTCTATCGGGTTTGAGAAAGACTCTCAGCTTGCTAAAGGGACGGCCCTTCTTTTTGTTAATGATGACATGGGCATTCGTCAGTATAAAACCCTCACTGCTAATGATGGATCCTGTACCTTTACTCCCCTTTCGTTGGCCGGGTTCAACCGCCGTGATCAGGACAACGGCCTTGGAGGTTTCGCTGTAAATTTTCCTTGGATTGAAATCCGCGGCTTTAATCGGGGTCGAGATAATTAAACCAAGGAGAAGTTGTAATAAAATTACTGGCAGTCGCAATGGCTGTCTCCTTATTTAAAGACCTTCTTTTCCCATCTCATCAAAAAGTTTGTCTGCTTTCTTGTTTATTGCCTCTTTAGCCTCATCCGATAATACCTTGCGGTCGATTGTATTAATTTGTTTTTGCAGTTTACTGAGTTCCACTCTGGCGAGCGCGTAAAGAACATTCTTTCCCGGATGCTCCCAATGATCAATTATTCTCGCGCCTTCCACGGTCTGGTTTAATACCAATTTCAAGCCCTTTTCTACTATCTCCTCTTCCGTGGTACTTGCATTTTTTTTAGCAAACCTTTCGAAATCTTTTGTAAACCCTTTGACTACCGTTTTGATTTGATTTGCGATATTTGCTAACGCACGGTTATCGGCAGTTGTCCTTTGTAAAGACAGGTTGTTCATTCCGTCGGCTAGGCCGACCCCGTAAAAGACTTTTTCCTTGGCGTCTTTGAATGCTCCGCCCCCCTTGTTAACCCAGTCAGGAGGTTGATAGTCTCCGACAAGTGTTCTTGTTTGTTCGGGCATACTGGTGGTGCAACCGGAAAAAAGCTGGGAAACAGGTATTAAAACTAGTAATACAAAAACTTTAAAGTAGTTATTCATTTTTCCTCCAGACATAAATAATAATATTGCTCCGAAAAACTCCGCTTTAATTCCCAAAACGCAAATTGAAATTAGCTCTTGGGTTTTGTCTACGGGAACTATTGTTGTTTCCTTTAATAGCATTGACAACCCCTACGCCTATGGCAAACATCTTAAACAGGTCACCCAAGGTATTTCTTTTTTTCATTCTGTTCAATTGTCCCTTTTCTTGCACAATCGCTTCATAAGTATCAGTCCCCGGCCCGCAAGCGACATCGCAGTGTCTTAAATTTTTTCGATTTTGATTTCTAATATTCCGCCGTGTTTCACGTTCGTCTTCTCGACGCGCGTTTTCCCATTTTTGTAGGATTCGTTCTCGTTCTTCGATGCTTTTTTCCCTTCTTAACCTTTCTTCTTTTTCCATTTGTTTTTCTTGTTCGAGCAGTTTTCTTTCGCGTTTAACAATTTCTTTGTCTTTTCTTAATTCTTCTTCTTCTTCGGCCAGTCGTCTTTCTATTTCCTGTCTCAGCATTTCTTCTTTCTTGTGATCAAACTTTACTACTTTTGGTTTGTATTCAGGGACTGCTTCAACAAGAACTATGTCGTTCTTTACCCGTTCCTTAAAACTTGATTGTTGAACGGGGACTGGAACAATTCCTTTTTGCTTGATGAAGGTATCTGGCAAACTTGACAACAAGGAATTGATATGGGTTGACTTGATGGCAAAGTTTACGTTCTGTGGAGTTGCGCCAAATACTTTCCGGGTTTGTTCCGAATCAATAGAACTTGTCGCAATTCCGATGAGTTCATCGTTTGCGTTAAACACCGGCCCCCCGCTATTTCCGGGTTGGATGGGAATACTTACTTGAAACAAACGGGGGTCGTTCGACATACCACTCAGGGAATTGATAAACCCTTCAGAATATCTTGGTTCCTGGTATCCCAATATATCCACTAATGGATAACCATAAGTGAATACCCTGTCTCCTGTTTTTACCGATGAACTGTTACCTATAGTAATGATGTTCTGTCTTGATTTTGGAGATTTTGATAATTTCAGAATGGCGATATCGTGATCGGTGTCTTTTGCGGCAATTGTCGCGTCAATTCTTTCTCCATTAACCGACCGGACCTTAATGGATTTTGCGCCATGAACAACATGGTAGCTTGTAATAACGTAATCTGATGAGCTGAAAAGGAATCCGGTTCCTGTTGCCGCATCACCTGTTTTGATTTCAAGTGGAGAAGAGGAATTATTTAGTAGGTTTGTAGTCGTGCAGGCACTGCAAAATAATAGAAGAACGACGACTAAAACAAAATAACGAGACAAATTTAAAGGGTCGTCTTGTTTCGTTTTAATGTTTGGGTTTTTAGCATTAAATCGCATTTCAAGAAGGTCTCCTCATCCCCAATACTTCTTATATTCTCTACTGAATGGGAATTCTTTTCTAATCAAAAATAACTTTAATTTTCAATGACTATACATTAGGATAGTTTTTATATCATGAAATTAGCGGTTTAGGAAAGCATTTATAGAATTTAACTTATATTTGTATAAGAAAAGCTGAAGGAGAGATTGTTTTGCAAAAAATAGAACATATTTTAGAAAAATTTATATTTAACGGGAGATGGTTACTGGCTCCATTTTTCCTTGGTTTGATAATTGGCATTGCTTTGCTTTTTATAAAATTTTTACAAGAACTGGAGCATTTAACCACTCATGTTTTTAACATCTCCGAAAGTGAAGTGATCGTTGGAGTTTTGGCCCTTATAGATATTACTCTGGTTGGTTCGTTATTGCTCATGATCATCTTCACCGGTTACGAAATTTTTGTCTCCAAAATAGACCACGCAGATCGACCGGATTGGATGGGTAAGGTTGACTTTAGCGGACTCAAATTAAAAGTCATAGGTGCAATTGTTGCCATATCCGCTATTCAACTTCTGAGAACTTTTATGACGGTTGGTGATGAGATGATTGCGGTAAATACGGAAATGTACATTAATCCCTTTCTTTGGAAGGTTGTGATTCACATGACATTTGTTTTGAGCGGAGTTTTCTTTGCTCTGATGGACAGGATTGCCGCGGGAACGGGAAAGGGAAGGGATGGAGATGCGTGAAAGAAATAATCACAACTAGATAATGGGCCTATAAAATATTAGTTTATAACTCAAGTACGATCAGGCTTTTCAATGGATATGGGTTCTATTCCGATTGGTTTATCCGTAATTTGCA
>CAZMXD010000060.1:0-10471 GCA_964570185.1 uncultured Nitrospina sp.
ATATCCATCTTTTGTTCTTTTAAAAGATGAAGCAAAAGATCCAAAGGGCCTTCAAAAATTTTAAGTTTGCATTGATATGTCATTTTTATGGTCGGTGTATTTTAAAAATCACTTTATTATAGGATGGTTTGTTTTTGAATACACTTGATTTCAGAAATACTTTTATTAGCAAATTTAATTTATCTTATGTCACCCCATCTTGATTGCAACAACGATAAAACTACCAAAGGAGCGGTTTCCGCGCGAAAAATTCTAGGCCCCAATCCCAAGGTCTGAAAACCATAACTGCGAGCCGTCTCAACTTCCTCCAATGTAAAACCACCCTCCGGCCCAATCAATATATTCACTGAAAGCGGAGTATTAATTGGTTTAATATCCTTTAGACCTTTTTCCGTTTCCATTTCCCAAAACATTAGTTTCAAATTTGAGCTTTTTGCTTGCCGGCAATAATCATCAAGCTTAGTTACTGATTCAGATATTTCAGGAATACTGCTGATACCACATTGCTTAGAGCTTTCTTCGATTATCTTTTTCCAGCGAGGGATTTTCTTATCATTATCACCTTTTAAAATAGTGCGCTCTGTCAACAACGGGGTAATGGTTTGAACACCCAATTCTACGGACTTTCTTAAAACAACATCAAACTTATTTCCTTTAATTAATGATTGACCAAGATGGATTTTTAATGGTGATTCAGTATCAACTTTTTTGGAAGAAACTATTTCACCTTTGACCGACCTATTTTTGACATCTTCAAGCCTTACAAGGTAAATCAAACCTTTTCCGTCAAAAACCTGTATCTCATCCCCGGAACGCAAACGAAGAACAGTACTAATATGCGCGGCGTCAGAACCTTGTATGACTATCGAGTTATTTAAAATATTTGTTTTGCCTACAAAAAATCGATGCATTTAAACTGCTGGTGCGCCTATACGCAACAAATCATCCAATGAATGCAACTCATAATCTGGTTCTAAATCTTTAGATATAATTTTACCTTCTCTGTTTACCCATGCACTCTTCATCCCCACTTTTTTGGCACCTACCACATCTAATGAAAAATTATCCCCTACGAAAAGAATTTCTTGCGGCTCTATATTAAAGTTATCTATTGCTAATTCAAAAATTGATGGATGTGGTTTTCGAAAAGGAGTGGCGGATGAATATATCGCAAAGTCAAAAAAAGGCTGCAATCCAAAAATTCGCATTTCGCGTTCTTTCATGAACCGTGGATTAGTTGTATTGGAAACAATCCCCATTCGGACACCCGTTTTCTTAAAACAATTCAGGACTCTCATGACTTCCGGATAGACTTTTCTTTCCGAGTAAACCTCAAGGTAATAGACCTCAAGAAGTTTTTTTAAAGTAACCTTGCCATTTAATGGAATTCCAAAATCGGCTATCAACTTTTCCAAAACAATTTCAAAATGCGCTTCCTGATTGGTGACACGCGCATCCTCAATCATGGGGTGAAAAATTTTTCTTGACCTATCCAAGCACTCTTCAAAATCTGGGAGAGAGATACTCTTACCATTTAAAAACGAGAAAACTTTTTGTAATGGTTTTCGATCATCTTCTTTACCAAGATCAACCAATGTATACGCCCAATCAAAGCCAATTGCTCTAAACGGAAAGTTCATTTTCTATCTGCTGTTATTGTAAGAATATGGGCAGGGTTTGCGAGAAGGCGCACACTATCGATAACCAGTAAACTAATAAAAATCAACTAATTAAACCCTTGTTTTCGGATAACCTTTGAAGCGATTCCAGCACTAAAGACAACAAATGCATTATACATGATTCTTGTCTTGACCTGCCAGCCTTTGCGCTAAATAATACTAACTGGCAACAAGGTAAATAATTAACAAGGAATGATAAGAATCCAATGATACCTGATAACGTAAAAATGATACCTAAAAATATTAGTTCCAATCAGGAATTAATTCAGGAAGCTTTAGATTTGGGTTGCACTAAAGCAAAAGTAGTTCTGACCCAAGCTATCTCAATGGCAAACTGGGTTAAGCTTCATTGTCAATTCGGCTGCTCTCAATATGCCAAGATATTAACTTGTCCCCCTTGCACGCCTGATTCAGAAGAAATGGCTGAAATTTTAAATGAATATGAAAAAGCTCTTCTTATCAATGCGAGCCATGATGCTAACGTACAAGAAATTGTTGTCAGCCTTGAAAATAGTTTTAAAAAAAAGGGTTACTATAAAGCCTTCGCTTTAGGTGCCAAACCTTGTGATTTATGCAATCCGTGTACGATTTCCACCTTTTGCCAGTATCCCGAAAAAGCGCGGCCCACACTGCAAGCGTGTGGTATTGACGTACAATCCACGATAGACAAAAATGGCTGGACAGATCTTTCCAACCAAAAGCCCTGCTCTGACTCACACACTATTGGGATGGTTCTGCTAACTTAAACACTACGAGGTAAAAAATTAAGCTATTTTTTAAATTAGGCTTCATTTTGAGGCCATGGTTGCATTATCCCCTTCTCCACCGCTTCGTTTAATTCCTGAAGGTCAACCCCATTTATGCCTAGAAAGTATAGAATCAATTTTAAATCATGCAGATTGATGCTGGCCTGTGCCTGACGCTGCACTATCGGCTTAGCATTAAAAGCAATTCCTAAACCCGCTTTAGCCAGCATTTTAATATCGTTAGCCCCATCACCTACCGCTACCACTTGTCGAAGCGAAAACCCTTCTTTCTCAGCCAATGAAATCAAGGCATTTTCTTTAGCTTGCGCATCAATGATTTCTCCCTCCAACTCCCCGGTAACCTCACCATTTTCAATTTTAAGTTGATTGGCAATACCATAATCCAGGTCATACCGTTGACAGAGTTTATTGATAAAGTAATCAAATCCGCCACTCACCAAAGCAATTTTATAACCTAAATGCTTTAAAATCTGAACCAGGTTCTCGGCACCCGAAGTAAGCGGAAGGTTCTCCGAAAGCTCGGCGAGTGCTTCAACAGGTAATCCCTTTAAACAAGATACCCTTTTCCGCAGAGCGGATTTAAAATCCATTTTGCCGCTCATTGCCTGTCGAGTAATACTAGATATTTTTTCCCCTTGCCCCGCTAATTTACCCAATTCATCTATTACTTCACATTGCAAAAAGGTCATATCGGCGTCAAAAACAATCAACCTTTTATTGCGGCGGAAATAAGTCTCTTCCTGAACTGCGATATCTACCCGATTATTTTCTTTGAAAAGCACTAAGGCATTTAAAACATCTTCCGTTGAATGAGCTTCACGAGTACCTATTATAAATTCAAGGACATGAATATCTCCCGAATCCAATTGCTCAATCCTAAGAATGTTTATGTCCAAATCAGAAAATGTTTTCGTTATTTCCAAGAAAGCCGTTGAAGAAAAGGTCGAGCAAAGAAGAGTAACAACAGACCTATAAGGATAGGAAACCTCCGAGTCAGACTCCATTTTCCAAGGATAAATCGCCACCTTGTATCCACTTTCTTCGGCATATTTCGCAAGAGATTCTTTTAAAGGAGAGATTAAACTACAATCATCTTCATTAAGTAGTATGGAAAGATTAAGCATTCCATTAAAAACAAATTGTTTGATATCCATCACGTTCCAGCCAAACTTTACAATAAAGGCAAGTGTCTCGGCCAGAATACCAGGGCGGTCATGCGCTGTTATTTGAATGTGGAGAGAGGGTCGGGACATACCTTAATCTTGCGGTTTATACCGCCACCCTTCCTTTTTTTTACAAGTCCATCCATCATTTATCTGGAATGTGGATAAGCTGTCTAGAGTTTCAGAATTAAATAATGAAACCACACCTTTACCTTTAATGGGGTTGTCCTTTAAATGTAAGCGTTTTAAATTTCCTAAAAACTTTGCTTTCGCCAAGATCTCAAGGCCTTTGTCACTAATACCATTTTTATTCAAGTTTAAATATTGAATATTTTCAAGCAAAGGACAATTTACCAAGTCCTCAACTCCTTCATCTCCCAGTTTATTGTCATCCAAGTCTAACCAACTGACTTCTTTCATTCTGGGGGATTCCCAAAGTAATCTGGCTTCACCCGCGGTGAGATATTTTCCACTAAGCATTAATTGATTGCCGCGTATCCTGCCTTCAAAAATCATATCCACATTTTCAAATCTTGTTCCTTCTGCCATGTTGACCCTCTAATTTAATTTTTCTCGGCACCGCACGATCAAAATTCTATAACATGAAAGGTTGCTAACCTGCAACTTTGTCTAAATTTCACGGAGAAGTTACATTTTTACGCAAATCTTTAATCCACTCTAGAACCACATAATCCATCCAACGATAATCGCCAAAAGGTGTTCGTTCTGCGGAAATATAACCCATATGCCCACCTTCTTTTGGCTGATAAATATTTATATTGGGTGGAAGATCTCTGAATACATCTGGTGGCACAAAAGGATCGTCTAAAGAACATAAAATATCGGTGGGTATCTCAATGCTGTTTACAAACTTTTTACCACTGCACTTATCATAGTAGTCATCAACATTTTCATAACCGCCAGCGAGGGCAGTATAGCTCACATCAAAGTTCCATATCGTGCTGAAATTAACTTCGGAATCAAGAGAATTCGGGAAATGTTGTTTTATAACTCGGGTTTGATTTTTGATTAATTTCATATAATATCGATTAAATAACCAACAGGAAAGTGATGTTGAAAGAATATGGCTGGCAACTCGCAAGTCTATAGGCGGATTCACCGCCAAAGCGCCAATTACTCCCGAGGGAACAGATCGGCCTTCTCCAAGGTATTTGAGCAATATATTTCCACTTAGCGAAAATCCGATTAAAACAAGACGCGCATGTCTTTGTAAGATGAATTTTACCATCTTACTCAAATCTTCGCTCGAACCACCATTCCATAGGCTAGAGCTAAGCCCCATACCAGCCCCACTGCCACGATGATTAATCATGAACACCCCGTAACCTTGAGACCAGAGCTTTACCGCAATTCTTTTTATATAACCTGATTCAGAACAACCTCCCATGCCATGAGCCAGTAATACAACGGGCTTATTTTTATCTTTTGCCGCGATTTCATACAAAATGGATTTTGCATTTTCATCAAGATCAATGGCATATGTAATTTTATTTTGAAAAAATATCGGCTTTCCGGGAAACTGTGATCCAAATATAGTTTGAATAATCCCACCACTCAAAATAGGGTGAGGGGCAAAAGAATTCATTAATTCATCTAACTTCAAATATTTTTCTCCTTGAATATATAAATTTTTTCCGATAATTAAAAGGAATTATTAAGGCCTTTAATTCATCTATAATACTTGCTTAAACATCAATCTTTCAATAATCCATAGCTTATTTGACACTTGAAAAAGGTATTGATAGATTGGAAAAACCACCCTATAAAATAGCGCGACAATAATTAACTAATAATTCCAGATATCCTTATGCAATTAATCAAATCACTCGCCTTGATAATTTTCATGTTTGTTTCTTTTGCAGAAGCTACCAGTGGTTCTCAGGAAGCTAATCTTCATTATCAGAAAGCAATGAAACTTAGCCAACAAAAACTATGGAAAGATGCCATTCCAGAATTTATCAAAGCCGCCAAACTTTTACCTAAAGAAGGTTTGGTTCATGCCAATCTTGGCGTGGCTTTAAGCCATACCAGGATGTTCGAAGAAGCCTTGTTTTCGTTCGACAAAGCATTACAACTGGGCTACGACTCTTCCGGGCTTCGCTATAATCGCGGTGTTTCTTTTGCTCGATTAGGAATGATAGATGAAGCCATAATTGAACTGGAAAGGGCATTAAGTCTTAATCAAAGAATGGTAAAAGCTGATTATGATCTAGGAATTCTATACAACCGTCAGGGTAATAAGGAAAAGGCCCGGGAAAAAGTTGATATTCTATTCAAACGCAATAATAAGCTGGCGAAAAAATTGTTTGATCAAATTACCCCCGAATATAAAGTCATAACGGTAGATAATGGCGGCACACTTAATGGACAGGTTACTTTGGTAGGCTCTATACCAAAAGCCCGTTCTTTCCATCTTGTAAATGCCCCTAACATTGAGTTTTGCTCCCGGATTTCAGACGGCAAGGGTCATCGACTATTGTTCGATTTTACGGTAGCGCAGAATCGAGGTTTGAAAGATACTATCATTACCTTGACGAATATAAAAAAAGGGAAACCCTTTTCCAAAAAAATGCAGATCTTCCACATCGACAGGTGTCGTGCCAACAACTATGTCATTGGGATAAAAAACAGTGAAAATATTCTTATTGAAAACACCGATCCTGTCCAGCATGAAATAGCAACTTATGAAGTGCGAAATATTTACTCTGATCAAACATCCAACAGGCCCGTCATTCCAAAATCTAGTCAGGTAAGATCCGCATTCGTACGACAAGACGCTGAGGAGTTTACTATTAAATGCAATCTTCATCCTTTCCTGCAGACGCACGGTTATCTCGTGAAAAACCCTTATTATGCTGTTACAGACTCAAGTGGTAACTTTACTATTAAGGATATTCCTCCCGGAACCTACAAAGTCATTGCTTGGCATACTTATATACCAAGCAAAAAAGGTACGGTGACCATTAAAGCCTCAAGTAAAACTAGAATTGATTTTGAATTTAAAGGGGAACATGAGAGAAGAAAATTATATCAAGATGATCTTGAGGGGTATCGGTTTAATACTTGGTTTGACAGCAAGAAAAAGTTTTACGGCGGTCCAAGAATTGATGACCCAGTAGAAGAACTGCAGGCCTTTTGTGACAAAGACCATATTTGCTCGGAATAATATTCACTATTCGATAGTTTTTCTTACAATCACAGATTTGAGTTTATATTCCTGTCTGGCGCGTTCTGCGTCTTTTCGCGCCAAATCTTCATCACTATATCGACCTAAAAATACTCGATACCACTTGCCACCATGATCAGGCAATTCCGCTTCCATCATAAAAGCATCAAAGCCTTTTTTCTGCAAAGCGGTTTTTAAAATGGCTGCTTTTTTTTCATCACGGAAGGAACTGACCTGTAACGCAAGTTTAGATAGTGGTGATGGTTGAGTTTTCTTTTCTATCCGGACATTTCCTTCAACTTGGGCTTTTAGGCTACTTTTGCTAGTCGTCTCGACGGATTTTTTTTCCTTAAACTTAAGGGGCTTGGCAGGTAAAGAAAAAGGAAGCACTTCACCATGAAGACCGACATACTTTGTCATGGTCTTATCCTGCAGGGTTTCAAAAAATGTAAATTGAGGAGAAACAGGCTTTAAGTCTTCCGATTTGTTAATAAGAGATTTGGGTTTGACAGCACTTACTTTTTTACTTATCGGCCTTTGTTTCTGCCATACCCCTAAAAAATCCAACCTCAATCTATCCTTAAAATAAAAGATAGAGCTAGCCGTGAATATTAAAAATACAAGATAAATGAGACGCATAGCATTTAATCGGGGTCAGCCCTACATCTTGTCAGGCACTGAAATTCCCATTAAGTCGAATCCGTTTCGAATCGTTATTCTTAACCCATCCAATAAATAAAGGCGCGCCTGGGTGAGTGCGATATCTTCAGAGATAACCCTGTGACGGCTATAATAGCCATGAAAACGCGAAACCAAATCCAGCAGGTAATGCGAAATCCTATGCACTTCTAAAGCTATCGCGCTCTTCTCGACAACTTCCGGAAATGCCAAAATAGCTTTTGTGATAGAAAGTTCTTCCTCTTCAACCAAAGGCGAAAGGTCAATATTCCCATTTTTAGAAATTGAAATTCCTTTTTCTTCTGCTCCTCTAAAGATACTACAAATTCTGGCATGGGCATATTGAATATAAAAAACCGGGTTTTCCGGAGTTTCCTGCTTGGCCAATTCCAAATCAAATTCTAAATGAGCTTCAGAACTTCGCATGAGAAAATAATAACGTGCCGCATCGACACCAACTTCATTTACGACGTCAGAAAGCGTTTCAAACTCTCCGGATCGTGTCGACATAGATACTTTTTCCCCATCACGCAGCAAACTTACAAACTGAATCAACAATATCTTAAAAATACTTTTATCGTATCCCATTGCTTGCAAAACTGCCTCCATACGAGGGACATAACCATGATGATCTGCGCCCATCAGATTAATAAGCTTCTTAAAACCACGTTTTATTTTATTTTGATGATAAGCAATATCTGAGCAAAAATAAGTTTTTTCGCCAGTTTGCTTTACAATCACGCGGTCTTTATCGTCGTTAAAAGCCGAAGATTTCAACCAAACCGCGCCGTCCTTGTCATAAATATGGCCTTTATCTCGCAACCATTCAATCGCACCTTCAACTTCGTTATCATTGTATAAAGACTGCTCACTAAACCAACCATCAAACGTCACGCGAAATTCACATAGATCTTTTTTTATACCTTCAAGAATATTATTCTTCGCAAGTTCCTTGAAAAACGGGACACACTCCTCCTCTGGTTTATCAAGAAACTCATTACCGTGCTTATCAATGGCAATTTGAGCAATATCTTTTATATATTCTCCGCGATAATGATTTTCTGGAAATTCTTCACCTTTCTCCAGCAATTCCAAATAACGCAACCAGGTGGAACGTCCCAAAACATTCATTTGGTTACCCACATCATTGACATAGTATTCAGTGCTCAAGTCGAAACCGGCTTTTTTAAGAATTCGCGCTAAAGCATCGCCAACTGCCGCTCCTCGACCATGGCCAATATGAAGAGGACCTGTTGGATTGGCGCTGACAAATTCAATCAGTATCTTGGTACCCTGACCCACATCAGAGTTTCCAAAGTTATACTTCTCCTGAACCGCATCGATCAAACGCCCAAGAAAAAAGTTGGGTAACATTTTAATATTAAGAAATCCCGGTCCGGCAATTTCTACTGAATCCAAACCGTCAACTCCATCTTCAATATGACGACGGATGATTTCCGCGATAACTTTTGGGTTTTTACGCTCATTACGTGCCAGAGTCATCGCGACATTCGTTGCGAAATCACCCATTTTTTCATCCTTAGGAGTTTCGATAACAACATCAGGAGCATTTAAAAGTTGTAACTCTCCTGAATCCTTGGCTTTTTCCAAGGAGCATTTAATTATTTCTTTAATGGCTTTTTTCATTCCAGGGTTAAAGTTAATTCAGGTTTTTTAGTTTAGAGAGGATTAGGTTTTCTAAAGTGGTGCGGATATAAGCCGAGAATTTACTCAACCTTTCGAATTACGAATTGATTCAATTTCTTTTTCCATTTCTTTAGCAAGGGATGCTTTTTCTTCTCGAAATTGAGTTTCCAAATTTATTTTTGCTTCTGCAATTTCCTCAGAGGGTACACGGTCCGGAAGTTTTCGAACTTTATCCTGCATCGTAACATCGCGATCAGCGGTTTTGGCTGCATATTCTTTACGAATTTCAGCAATTTGTTCCTTCTGTTTTTTGGTCAGCTTTTTCTTGGACTTTAACTCTGGAACAAGATCATCAGACCTTTCCAAACTCAATTCCCATGAACTTTTCAAACCCGACATATTTGGATCTCCTAAAATCTTGAGGAATTAATTATAAGAAAATTCCCAATGGAATCTTCCTAACATTAATTATCCTTTAACTTAACAGTTTGCTTCAAAGAAATCAAACACATAACTGTTAAAACTCTTTATATTTTAATACATTAAAAGAGGTTGAGACTTTATTGAAACGACACAAAACTACCATGCTCGTTAAAACTTTAGCTTATTCTTAAATTAATTATGTTATAACAACTGAACCAAAGAATAGTTAGTTTCCAAGTTCAATTCTAATTATCCAACCCATGCAAGTTCAACAAGCAAGATTACCCTAGATAGCCAAAAATTAAAAACAAACAAAAGAAGAATTAATGACTAGCGAACTAAATAACATGGAAGACTATCTTTCCATTGGTGAACTTTCAAGCTTGACGGGAATAGGAGTTCATACGCTGAGGGTGTGGGAAAAAAGATACGGAGCGCCCCATTCTCAGCGTCTTCCTTCCGGTCACAGAAGGTATCCAAAGGAAGAAGTTCCGCGGTTAAGAGCTATAGCGAGTGCCCTTGAATCAGGCTACCGGGCAAGCAAGGTTGTAACAGCAACTATGGAAGAACTGCAAGGCTTGATGGGGTTGGCACCATTTACTAAGGCAAAAGTAGATACCCAGGTAATAGAACAAGACCAACTCGCATCTAACAAAATGGCGATTGAGAGCTGGATTCAACTGATTCATGCTTGTAAAGACGATGCTCTTCTTCAAGGGTTTCATGAGCAGTGGGGTCGTCATGGCGCATTGAATTTTATTTTAAATTTTGCCGCGCCTTTATTGGAAAGAATAGGCAAGGGTTGGGAAACGGAGGAGTTGACCATCTCACATGAACATTTTGCTTCTGAGTGTTTGGTGAGTTTTCTCGGCGAAAAATGGCGGCAAATGAATATTAGAAAGACGGGTCCCGTGGTTCTAATAACTA
>CAZMXD010000061.1:0-10305 GCA_964570185.1 uncultured Nitrospina sp.
CATTTGGACCCGTGCAGTTTCGTTGGGTAAACCTTCAATGGTTTCTTTTAAAAGGCTGGCCACTTCTTTTTTATCTACAAGAATATGACGTATTTGTATTTGATGGGTCGCTCCCGCCATGTTGCCCTCGAAATCAAAAAATAAAAGATGTAAATATATAGGATTTATCCACCAATTTCCACCTACTTAAGGAAAAGGCGATAAGTTAAAATATTTTTGATAGCAGGATTACTGGCTATAATTTTATTATTAATAGGGATTAAGGCCTTTTCACTAAGTGACTTGCTGGGAGTTTGAGTTTGGGGTATGTTGAAACACTTATGAATAAAAATAATTCTAAATTAGTTTTGGCATCGCAATCGCCTCGCCGGCGGGAACTATTAAAAGAAATATCCAATCAGTTTGAGGTGGCACCTAGTTCCGTCAAAGAAGTGTTGGATCTCGGATTACGCCCAGAAGAAAATGCTAGAAATATAGCACGTGCAAAAGCCGAGTCTGTTGCCCCGAATTTCCCCGACTGTTGGGTCATTGGCGCTGACACTTTGGTCGCAATGGACGATGAAATATTTGGAAAACCTGACGACGAAAAAGATGCGGAACGCATTTTGACAAGATTGAATGGCAGGGAGCACATTGTAGTAACAGGAATATGTGTAGTGGGACCAGAAAAATCGCTCGACAAATTTGTAGTCTCTAAAATTAAAATCAAACCACTGACCATTCAGGAAATCAAAAACTATATTGGTACAGGAGAACCTATGGATAAAGCTGGGGCTTATGCTATCCAAGGCAAAGGAAGTTTCATGGTGCGCTCTTTTTCGGGATCAAAAACCAATATCATAGGACTTCCTCTGGATGAGTTAAAATTACTCCTTAAAAAAACCAAATATCCCTTGGAAGAAAATGCAATAGGCTAAATACCGAATCAGTAAAAGAGATAAAATAAACGCTTTGTGTTATATGTGAATAAATCTATTATCCTCGGGCGTTGCATGGCAGAAATGGCTTGACAAATTAAAGGTTTTAGGGTTTTTAATTCGATGAAATATTGAAATAAACTTGCGCAAAGGACCTGATTATAATTTAATTTATGAAATAGGATAATAATACGGGAGGAGTTGACTCCTTCTTTAGATCAGGCACATTAATGGAAAAGCATCAAAACATTCATGAGATTCATGGCAGGTGCCAAAAATGCCAGGGGCCTATCTTTTTGAACAGCACCATGGATTGGTATGGCAATAATGTTTTAACTCTCAATTGTTGGAACGGGCATTACAAATGGATAAACATAGAAAATCTAGATGCCTATGATGAGCTAGCTCCTGAAACCAAACGCGATCTGGTAACTCATATTAGCTTTTTTAATTTATAATGCGCCTTCCTTCAGGTATTACCTGTATGGGATTTCCAAAACTACTATCCTTTATCCTTTCCGCAACGCTTTTTCTCCTTTCCTCTGCGCAGGCCCAGGAAAAAATACCGACAGGCATGATTTTGATCCCAGAGGGTTATTTTCAGATGGGAACTTCGTCAGGTAATGACGATGAAAAACCCATGCACTTCGTATATACCTCAAGCTTTTATATCGATAAATATGAAGTCAGCAATCAGGACTACCAAATGTTTGTGGACGCTACCGGCTACCCTGCGCCAATTTTCTGGGAGGACTCACGCTTCAATGATCCAGAACAACCTGTGGTAGGAGTAAGTTGGAACGATGCTATGTCCTATTCGAAATGGAAAGGTCGTCGTCTACCCACCGAAGCCGAATGGGAAAAATCCGCCCGCGGTAACGATGGTCGTCTTTGGCCTTGGGGCAATAAGTTTGATAAAGGGTTTTTCTTTTTCTTTGTAAATATTTTCGGCAAAAACGATAACTATTCTCACACCGCTCCAGTCAATTATTATCATTCTGGGATAAGTCCGTTTGGTTTATATAACACTGCCGGAAATGTATGGGAATGGTGTCTGGACTGGTATGATGAAAACTATTACAAAAATAGTCCCGAGATCAATCCAGAAGGCCCCAGAGGCCCTTTAAAAATGAAGGTTCTTAGAGGAGGTTCTTGGGTAAATAGTATTGAAAGTGTAAAAGTAGTAAAACGAGCCCGCAATTATCCCCATATTAAAAACGAAATTTACGGCTTTCGAACGGTCCTTCCTATTCCTTAAAACTGTTTGAAAAAATCTCAATTAAATCCTGCGCCCCATTTCAGCAATACTTTCTGAATCTAAATAATTCCATTGACAACACCTCTATGAATCATTACTTTAATTTTTAAACACCATAAATTTGCATACGGTCTATTACAGAAAGGAATCCTCAATGAAAAGGTTCATTTCTTCAATTTTTCTATTTTTATTTTGTACCTTTGCTACAAATCAACCCATTTTGATTTGGGCCCATTCAGGTCATAAGCATGACGAACTCAGTATTAAACTGCCCAAAGTAGTAGCAAAGGTCAACAATCATAATATAAGTGGAGACATAATTTCCCGAGAACTAAAAAAGGCCGCCGCAAAATATAAAAAACGAGGAACTCCTCTGACCGCCAACGAGGAAAAAGCGGCCGCTAAATCACTAATTGACGATGAAATAGGACGCACCCTGTTGGTTCTTAAAGCTAAAGAATCTGGAATTACGGTTTCTGAAAAAATGTTGTCCGACAGACTGGAAACAGTAAAAGCAAAATTTAAATCTGATTCCGTTTTCGAGCATCGGCTGAATAATCAGGGCATGACTATCGATCAATATAAGCAAGAACTTAAAATCGATATGTTTATGGATCAGTTAATAAAAAAAGAAATCGAACCGAAGATCAAAATTGATGAAAAGAACACTCGGGCCTATTACGAGAAAAATAAAAATAAGTTTAAAAGCCCTGAAAAAGTCCGTGCCAGTATCATACTTCTAAAATTCGAACCCTCAAAAGGAAAAGCCGGAGAACAAGCGGTAATCAAAAAATTTGAATCAATATTAGATCAGATAAAAAACGGCTCAGACTTCGCTGCCCTGGCTAAGCGGCATTCCCAGGACAGCCTTGCGTCAAAGGGAGGAGACTTGGGATATTTTACCCAAAAACAGATGCTACGGGCGTTCAGTACGCGGGCATTTAAAATGAAAATCGGTGAAGTCAGCAACATATTCCGAACCGGGCATGGTTTCCATATTCTTAAAGTAACTGATAAAAAACTAGGCGAGCTTAGCCCTTTTAAAATAGAAAAGGCTAAAATTGAAAAGTTTTTGGTTAACAAAAAAGTCTCTCAGGCAACCCGAGATTATATTGAAATCCTTAAGAAAAATTCTAAAATTAAAACTTATTATTAGACATCGATTAATAATTATGAAGGTCGAAGCCGGCACTCAAGAACATAAAGAAATTTTTTGCAGGGAGTTCTTAGACACCCATAAACCTTTCATTCCCGAAGAATTGCCCTGGCCTGAGTTGAGGGAAGAAACTATTGAAAAACTTAAAGGTTTTCCAATTTGGGATTACGCTATATTCACGGAGACCCGTGTCGGCTTGAAACTTTCAGCCTATGCAAAGGTAGTTGATGACCCTTTGATCCGCAAAGCCATCGAGCTTCAAGGCTATGAAGAAGGTCGTCACGCAGATATCCTAAGATGCTTTTTAAAACAATATGAAATTCCTTTCAAAGAGTTAGCGCAAGAACCCCTTGAAGATAATTTGGAAAAAAGTTTTATGTCGACAGGCGCAGGAGAGTGTATTGACTCCTTTTTCGCTTTCGGATTCATTCAGATATCAAAAGTATCAAAAGACTACCCTTTAAAACTGATAGAAGTGATGGAACCAATTGTAAAGGAAGAAGCAAGGCATATAATGTTTATTCACAATTGGCTTTTATATATGCGTCACTGTCGCAGCTTTCCCATGCCTCAAATACATTGGTTTCAAACTTTACTGGCGTTTGCCTCCGCTGGTTGGAGCAGGCTTATGGATTTTAAAAAAATGGGAGGCGCATCCTTTACCATACAGGCCGCCGAAATAGAAAAATCTTCTATAAGCCCTAAGGCGTTCATAAATCTTTGTTATCAGGAAAATAAAAAAAGATTAGAAGAGTTTGATACGAGGCTATATCGACCCAAATTAATCCCGCGATTGATGAATCAGGTTCAATTCTTTCTCTAGCCCAAAGCAGGCCTAAAGCTGCCAGACATAGTCTGACTATTTTTTCTTCTTTGCTTTGCCGCCATCAATTTCGCTGAGCTTTCGTTTGACGGTTTTCTGTTTATCATTATCGAAATCCACTTTCAAGTAAACACTCTTGTCAAACAACTTGTTGACGGTACCTTCCTTTTTCTTTCCCGCAAAATTAAATTTTACCTTATCCCCGACTTTCATGGCTTATCCTCTTATACAAACAACATTGTCCAAAAATATTTGTGAAGAAAGGGAGATTAAAGGAAAACAAATAAAGAGTCAACATTTATTGGCTCTTTTGATATTCACAAAAACTTTCAAAACAAAAAGGGGCAATACAGAGCACCTTTGAAACTAAGCCAATAATCCCCGTCCTTTTATCTTTTTTCGATAATTCATAATGGCTTAAAGTTTATTGATAATTGGCTCCAAGGCAAGTGAATGGTACAATTTAAAAAGCATAGCAACTCTTTTCTATTCATTCTAAAGATTACTAGAAACATTTGATAGTGACTCCCCCCTCCCAAAAGCTATATGCAGAAGTAACGTTTAATCTTCCTCTAAAAGAAGTTTTTACTTATAAAATTCCCTCAGAGTTTCTGGGTAAGGTTGCGGTAGGAATGCGGGTTTTCGTACCTTTCGGTAGACGCCGAATCACCGGCTATGTTGTTAATTTGACTTCTCGATGGGATAAAAAAATCCGGTTAAAATCCCTAAGTGATTTACCCGATACAGAACCTATTGTTAGCACTGAAATTCTTTCGCTGACAAAATGGCTGAGCAGCTATTATCAATGCTCCTGGGGAGAAGCAATAAGGGCAGCGCTGCCCGCAGGGCTAGATGATGAAAGCCGAGAAGAGTTTTCGCTTACTAAAATTGGTATGGATGCCATGGCAAAAGGCGACTTTTCAAAATCAGCAGTGCTTCTTTTGCAATATATTCAAGAGCATCAAAAAGCGACTATCAAGCAATGCAAGAAACAACTGGGAAAAAATTTCAGTGCCTATTGCCTGGCCCATTTGGTAAAAGACGGCCTCCTAAACTCAACGGAGTGCATTTCTAAAAGTACCATCGGTTACCAATATATTAAAATCGCCCGAATCAATCGAAATTTTCAAGAACCCGATCAAATAGAAAAACTACTTAAACGCAGTCCCAAACAAAAACAAGTCTACTATCAACTAATAAAAAGAGAAAGCAGTACGTCAGATTTAAAAAAAAGTGTTGCGGGAAGTTCGGCTGCCCTAAAAAATTTAAAAGAAAAAGGGCTTATAGAAATCTTTACCAAGAAAGTAGAAAGAGCGGCCCATATTGACATATCCGATCAACCCATTGGAGCTTCTTTAAAGCTCACTCCTGAACAAAAAATAGTTTTTGAAAAACTTAGCGAAGTTATTGAAAAAGCAAATTTCCAATCCTACCTGTTGCAAGGTGTGACTGGTAGCGGAAAAACTGAAATCTATATACGATGCATTCAACAAGTTCTTGAACAGGGTAAAACCGCCATCATGATGGTTCCTGAGATCTCTCTGACACCTCAAACGGTAGAACGTTTTCGGCAACGTTTTGGTAATCGAGTGGCAATTCTTCATAGTGGGCTGTCAACAAAAGAAAGATTTTTAGAATGGAAAAAAATCCGCGACAAACAGGTTTCTATTGCTGTGGGAGCGCGTTCCGCCGTTTTCGCACCCTTCACTAATTTGGGAATCATTGTGATTGATGAAGAACATGATGGCTCTTACAAACAAGACTCTACTCCCCGTTACCATGCTCGGGATACAGCGGTGATGCGAGCCCAATCACAAAATGCGTTGGTTCTAATGGGTTCGGCGACGCCCTCTTTAGAATCGATTCACAATACCCAGCTCAACAAATATCAATATCTCTCCCTGGATAAACGAGTGGGAAATTCCATGCTTCCTATTGTCAGCTTATTAGATATGAGAAGGGAACGAAAAGAATTCAAAAACTTTTCCATTCTTTCCGGCAAACTCATCGCCTCCATCCGCGACCGTCTCTCAAGAAAAGAACAAACCTTCCTATTTTTAAACAGGAGAGGTACCGCTCGATTCGTATACTGTCCCGACTGTGGTTTTGTAATAGAATGCAATCATTGCAGTGTCACCCTAACCTTTCATGGCAATGAAAATCGGCTTCTATGTCATTACTGTAATTTTTCTGCCAATATGCCAAGTTATTGCCCGGAGTGCCAGGGAGAAGTCATTCGCTTTAGCGGGTTTGGCACCCAAAAGTTAGAAGAAGAAACACTCAAACTTTTTCCCGATGCCAGAGTAAGTCGTCTGGATAGAGATACCACACAAAGCAAATCGTCATTTGCCAACATGTACCACAAAATGCAATCCGGCGAGATTGATATTCTTATTGGGACACAGATGATAACAAAGGGTCACGATTATCCGAACGTAACATTAGTCGGGGTTGTAACCGCCGATCTTGCATTAAACATACCTGATTTTCGCTCTTGTGAGCGAGCATTCCAATTGATGACACAAGTTGCGGGGAGGGCTGGGCGCGGGCAAGTACCAGGAAAGGTCATTGTCCAGACTAACAACCCAGACCATTATATGTTTGAGTTTGTTACGGAACACGATGTAAAAGGCTTCCACGACAAAGAACTTAAAATCAGGAAACGATTGAATTATCCTCCTTTTACGAAAATGATAGTTCTAGAAATCATCTGCGAAAATGAAACTCACGGACAAAATGCTATTGGTAAAATGCGGCAATCCCTTTCCCGGCTCATATCCAGGGAAAAATCAGTCGAACTTTTTGGTCCCTCAAAGGCTTCACTTTATCGGTTACAGAATAAATTTCGTTGGCACTTGATATTACGCGGCAAAAACATGAAGCAATTACAAAACATTTTGTTAAAATGTCCCGCGTTAAAAGAAACTAAAACCCGCAACAAAGCTAAAGTTATTATAGATGTTGACCCTATAAACCTCGTCTAACCTTTACTCAAATTTCTCGCATGAAATTTTTTAGATCTACCTATGACTGGGTCTTGAACTGGGCAACAACACCGTATGCTTTGCCAGCTCTTTGTATTATTTCTTTTATGGAATCGTCGTTTTTCCCAATCCCTCCCGATATTTTGTTAATAGCAATGACGGTCGCCATTCCAAAGTTATGGATACGGTTTTCGCTTTTTTGTTCCTTTGCATCGGTACTCGGCGGAATATTTGGTTATTTAATTGGGTATCAGTTTATGGACCTAATCGGGCAAAGGATTGTCGACTTCTATCACTTACAAGAAACATTCGATAAAATTGGCGGACTCTATAATGAGCACCAGGGCTGGGCAGTTGCCGCCGCAGGTTTTACCCCCCTTCCCTATAAAATTTTTACCCTTGCTGCCGGAACATTCAAAATTGATCTGCCAACTTTTATAATGGCTTCAGCAATAAGTCGTTCTTCACGTTTTTTTCTGGTCGGATTTCTGGTTTACAAATTCGGTCCACCCGTCAAAGCATTAATAGAAAAGTATTTCAATTTATTCAGTATCGTTTTTTTCGTTTTGCTCGTGTTAGGATTTTATTTGCTGAAATTTGTAATATGACCAAGGAGGATCGCATGAATGAGTATTGCGTTATTTTTATTACCACAGGGTCAAAAGAAGAAGCAGAAAAGTTAAGCCGCGGCCTAGTAGAAAAAAAACTCGCTTTTTGTGTCAATACCGTCCCTGGCATCCAATCGACTTATCATTGGGAAGGAAAGATTCATACAGATAATGAAATTTTGTTAATCGTCAAAACTTTGAGACAAAATTACGAGGAACTTGAAAACTGGGTCCAAAACAACCATAGTTACGACGTTCCAGAAATTATTTCCATTCCAATTCATAAAGGGCTGCCTGAATATTTAAAAGCCATTGATGACTGGGTTGGCTGTTAAAGCCTATGGCTAATATTATCCAGAAAAAAGACTGGCAGATTTCCGAAAACCTCGCAACTCCCGAGTCGATATACCTCCGCCGAAGAGAGTTCATGCAGGGTGCGGCAATGACCAGCCTTGCTACCATCGGTGCGCTATACGGATGCGGGCCTTCTAAAATTCCAAACTCTCTACCAAAAGTCGAATGGAACGAAACAGAAAAAAATCTCTACCCTGCAAAACGCAACCATGAATTCAAACTCGATCGACCGCTGACCAATGAAAAAATCGCAGGAACCTATAATAATTTTTATGAATTTGGTGCGGATAAAATTGATCCGGTTCATTACGCTCAAAAACTCAGCACACAACCCTGGACAGTGGAGGTCGGCGGGCTTGTCAACAAAGCTAAATCATTCGACATAGATGATTTACTAAAATCTATGACAATAGAAGAACGGCTGTATCGCCTTCGCTGTGTCGAAGCCTGGGCGATGGCCGTGCCATGGACCGGCTTTCCATTTAAAGAACTGTTGCAGGCGGTTGAACCAAAATCAACCGCCACTCATGTCAAAATGGAAACATTTTATCAACCGTTCACCGCGCAGGGACAACTGGCTTTCTGGGAACCCTGGGCATATACCGAGGCTCTGACAATAGATGAAGCCATGAACGAACTTACTTTTTTGGCAACAGGCATTTACGGTCACCCCCTTCCGAAACAGCATGGAGCACCCATTCGGTTGGCGGTTCCCTGGAAGTATGGGTTCAAGAGTATAAAATCTATAGTAAAAATTGAATTCGTCGATTACAAACCTATGACGTTTTGGAATACTTTGCAAGGACTCGAATACGATTTTACCGCTAATGTTGACCCGCGCATCCCACATCCCCGCTGGCCGCAAAACAGGGAAGAGATGATCGGAACCGGGGCTATTAGAGCAACACTCCCTTACAATGGCTATGGAAAATATGTTGCCAAAATGTATGCCTAGAAAAACAACCTAAATGAAGTCATAATCCCTCTATAACCTGTAAAAAATATTTTCAATCCGAGACAGGTTTTATTAAGAAAAATCAGAATCTTGGCAGTTACCCTGACGATTACCGTTTAAAAAAGAGTTCCAATTGGGCTCCTATGAAACCCGCTATAGCCCCTCCGGTACCAGCTGCAATGATTAAAATATCGCGATCGCCCGTTCGATAACCGAGATAGGCACCGACCAAGACGCCCAGACAAATAATCACCATATAGCGACTACCACCCAACCAACCAACAAAACCTCCTACGACAATACCTAAAAACCCCGCGATGGCCATTAGCAAAGGGCTGCCCATCACCAGTCCGATTAATAGCCCTGTCGTGCCGATCAATGTCATTCCTAAATATATTTCTTTTTTCCCGTAAGATTTGGGCATAATAATTTATTGCGTTGGGATGGGAAGTCGTCCTTATTATTAGCAGAACTTTTCAGGATCTTGTAGGTATTTGCTGGGACAGACAGGGAAAAACTATGATTTTTGATCGTCCTGATTCTATCAACAAAAGGCAGACTGGTTTTCAGTCTGCCTCTTGATTGAAAAAAACCGGTCATCTCTCAAAAAACAGAACTTGAGGCTTTATAAACTAAATTTTAGAGGTTCTTGAAAACCTCGTCGAGGCTAGACCGTGCATCGCCAAATAACATGCGCGTGTTCTCTTTGAAGAATAGTGGGTTCTGAACCCCGGCATAACCGGTGGCCATCCCGCGCTTTAAAACAATGGTGGTTCCACCTTTCCAGGGCTCCATAACCGGCATACCCGCTATGGGGCTATCAGGATCAGTTTGCGCTGAAGGATTAACTATGTCATTAGCGCCGATGACGATGGACACATCAATATCAGGAAAATCGTCATTAATTTCATCCATTTCAAAGACAATATCATAGGGCACCTTGGCTTCTGCCAGCAACACGTTCATGTGCCCCGGCATTCGTCCCGCTACAGGATGGATACCAAACCGCACATTGATTTTTTTGGATCTGAGAGCTTTGGTGATCTCATTGACGATGTGTTGAGCTTGCGCAACCGCCATTCCATATCCCGGGATGATCATGATTTCTTTAGACTCGGTCAACAAGGCAGCAACTTCAGGAGCCTGTAATGCAACAACTTCACCCTGCTCTTCCACTGAGGCTGAGCTACCGCCACCAGTCGTCGTGCCGAACCCACCGGCAATAACTGCAAGGAATTTACGATTCATGG
>CAZMXD010000062.1:0-9873 GCA_964570185.1 uncultured Nitrospina sp.
GAGAGGTATTTGAAAATAACAAATGTTTTAACTGTCACAAAGTTTTCTGGGAAGGCAACTCTGATCGAGGTCCAAATCTAGGCACAAAGCAGATTGGTTTATATTCTGAGGACTATATTAAAGAGCAAATCCTTGATCCAAGAAAAAAACAAGCACCAGGATTTGATGATCCAAAATCGGTTAAAGCAATGCCTACTTATTATGCAGACGATATAGAGGGTGATGAAATGGTGGCGCTTATCGCATATCTGAAGACCATGCGTGACCCCACCCATATGCCTGTTGAAGGAAAATTTCCTAATCAGTGGACATGGTGGGACGATCCTGAAATTATTAAAGAAGGACAGACAGTATTTGAAGGAACAAATCCTGCTACAGAGGGACTCAATTGCGCGGTTTGTCATGGTAAAGATGGTATTCCCATGATGACCGGGGCCTTGGATTTCAGAAATGAGAATCACAAAGATACGGATAAAATGCCGGACCATATCGATGACCTTCTTAAGGACTGGCCAGATGCCCTTTGGTATAGACGTGTAACCCGCGGAGTTACTGGAAGTCCAATGGCACCTTGGGGAACAATTTTTCCACATCTTTATTTGTGGAAAGCAGAAGCCTATGCAAGAACTTTTCACGATCCACTCGACAAACGCACTGCTAAAAGACCGGTTCCACCCGTACCAACAAAAGAAGATGTAGAAAAATGGAAAGCGGACGAATTATTCCTTGATCCGCTTCTATAAAAATGATTTATCATGCCGGTTCTGCACAAAAGCAGAACCGGCTTTTTTTTTGTCAACTCGACAAATTTACACGTTATTTGTTAAAATCACTGATACATTTCAGGAGAATTAAATGAGTAAAATTGATGATATTCTTAAAGATAGTTTCCACGAGGATGGAACCATTTTAATCTTGCGAGATAAATATATAGGAATTCGGGGTTGTATGGAGTTGGCCACAAAAGAGAGTCTGAAAACCGTCAAACAACTGATATTGCCTGGAAATCAAATAGCAGATGAAGGGCTTGAGGCTTTGGCAGAATCTCCTTATTTGGAAAACCTAGAGTTGCTAAATGCTAATCATAATGAAATTGGGGATGATGGAGCAATTGCGATTGCCAATACTGAAAAGCTGCCTAATCTAAAAGATCTTTCTATGTTCGGAAATGTTATAGGAGATCGTGGAGCACAAGCACTAGCAGACTCTCCTCAAAGTAAAAAATATATAAAATTGGACCTTTATAAAAATCAATATACTCGAGCCGGGTATAAGGCCCTGACCGAATCTGAAAATTTAAAAAATTGTGAAGAATTAGAAGTCTATCGAGAATAGCGCACCATCAGGAAGAAGCTTCACTAGGAGTAAAGGTTTTCACCTGCAGGGCATGGATCAGTTTTGGAGTTCCGGTCATTTCCTCATCTAGAACTTTATGAACAAGTCTGATTCGTTCCATAACATTCAAATTTTCAAATTTTGGAGAAACCACTTTAATAGAATAGTGCCCTCCCCCGCCAGCAGCCTTATGACCACGGTGCAGGTGACTTTCATCGATAATTTCAACATGATTTGCATCAAGTTGTTCTCTTAAATTTTTGTCAATTATTTCAGTAGTATCCATAGTATTAATTTATTCTGAGTAAATTTTTCATCAAAAGGTTATTTTTTATCGCCACGTGCCCCAAAATCGGGAAAATCTTTAAACTGATCCAAGTTTTCATTAAACCTAGAAAATGCAGTATGCTCTTTTTCACTCACCAATTTAGATTTGCATTTTGCACACACAGGAATTTTTTGAGGATCATAGGAGCGAATACGATTTTTGACTCCACAGTTTAAGCAAGGTATGATAGCTAATTCAGACATATTTAATAATAACAAACATTTTTGATACTAAAAAACATAAATAACCAAATGTTCTCATTTCAATATCCTAGACCTAATCAAAAAATTCCAATCACCACTAAAATTTCAATGGCAGTTTGGATTGTTCTCGCCTTGGGTTTACTATCTTTTTTCGCCTTCAGCTTTTTTGTTATTGCTTCATTGATCGGTTTGGTTTTATTCACAGTTAACCTATTCCAAAAGAATCGTCCCAAAACTCACAGCCAACAAGATTTCCCTACGAGACGTTACACTCCAAAACAAAAAGACGATGATATTATAGATATCTAAATCCTACAGTTTCCCCCGCTAATATGCCGTAACACTTGGCTAAATTAATTTATCTGTGTCTCTTCCTGCTTAGCTGCTCCCATTTCCGCGGTGCAGCTTTAGAGTTTATTTTTCCAAAAATATATTGAAATAAATGCCTTGCGTCTGCTTTAGTTGTGCATTTCCCTTGAAGCTTAGACACAATTTTATTTTCGACTTCTAAAAAAGGCTTCAATTGTTTTCCTACCTTTTTAACAATTTGTAAATTGCTGAGATCAGATGCGAGCTCTGGTTTGGAAGAGCTTTCTTTTCTGTCATTTGATTTCTTAGATCCTATTAATGATTCAAGCGTAGGCAAATCTATTTTTTCAAATCTAATAAAAAATGATAGGGCAAAACCAGCATCAGTTTTAGATATCTTAAGGATATTATCTTTTATAATGGTTTTCTGATCACCATACCCTAATTGATTTGATAAACCCGACCAAACCAAAACTCCATTATCCCCTTTAATCAATAAACCTAAATCTTCAAAATAATGAATAAGGGAGTAACATGCTTCATCGTTTAAATCATCAGGAATAAAGTGTTCCTTTAAAAATTTAACCCAATCTGATGGTTTCATATTTTCAGGTAGCGGCGTATTCATTTTGTCTTAAATTTATCCATAAAAACTTAAAGATATCATTTAAAGACGTTTTTGAAACTTCTCACGCCATTCAATTGATAAAGCCTCTAACGCCACAACTTTTCTTAATAAATTCATATTTTTCTTTTCTTTAAACATTAATACATTAATGCTTTCAATGGATATATTTTCCTCTCCAGTTTTAATTTTTATTATTTCAGAGTCAGGTTTTACCCAACCTGTTTTTTTTACTCTGAAATAGCACCCTGTAAAACCCGTTGTTTGAACCTTGCAAGCCATAGCCTGTAAATTAAAAACCTTATTAAGCTTATGACAAGGTTGGCGTGGTTGAGAAACTTCGATTTCTGCATCGCCCAAGCAATATTGGTCCCCAATATTTATCTTAGTTTCATCAATACCCTTTAAACTAAGGTTTTCTCCAAAAGCTCCAGGTTTTAATTCTCTATTTAATTCTGATTCCCAAAATTTATAATGGTTAATGAAGTAACAACAAACTGCCAAGTCTTTTCCCCCATGAAATCGCGTATCACCCACTCCATCTCCCTGAAAACCATTTTCTTCAAGAAATATTTTTCCAGTAACGGGCCTTTTATAAATTCCGGTACGATACTTCTTTTTCCCTTTATCAAAACTAATTGTTTGAGGCCTTGCAATATTTATAGATACTAATTTAAGCATTACCTATATTTATTTCCTTGAGTTTTCCGCTCTATTAATTATAAAAGGCAGGTTAGATCTGAGATTTAAAAAAGGTAAATAACGCAAAAACTTATTAATATCAACATTGATCTATGGTGACCAAATATATAAGAAATAAGGGCTTAGGGAATTTGGATTAAACCCTAAATCAACATTGATCATGTTAAATGCGGTAGTTTTTGGGAATTGTGAATATATGTTTCCCTGGTATTTATTACTACGATGGTAAGTAATCAATTTAAGATTTTTCTTGTTCAAATCCACTTTTATTCTCTGGATTGTATCAGTTACATATCCAATATGATCAATCAATTTTAGTTCCTTCGCTTGCTCGGCATCAAAAATTCTTCCATCTGCAAGCAGTTGAACTTGAGAAATTTCCAATTCAGACCGATTTTGGGTAATGGTTGTAATGAACCGTTGGTGATATCTATCAATTGTATTTTGGAAAAGATCTCTTTCTTCTTTGGTAAAGGATCGAAAAGGAGACATAAAATCTTTTTTATCCCCAGATTTAACAATTTCCCAATCTACTCCTATTTTGGTCATCAAATCCTTCAAATTAACCTTTAGAGCAATAACTCCGATACTACCCACTAAAGAAGTGGGATGAGCAATTATTTCATCTCCTGCTAAAGCGACGTAATAACCCCCCGATGCGGCGAGGTCCATCACTTGCACATAAATTTTAACTTTATTACTTTCTTTGTAATCCTTTAAAAGATGAAAAATTATATCGCTTGCCGTTACAGTCCCGCCAGGACTATTCATTTTAATTAAGAGGGCCTGAATTTCTTTATCTTTTTCGGCTTTTTCTAAAATACTTCTAATCTTTTCGACCATCCCAAGGCTTATAGTATTTCCTGTAATACCGTGATCTTTTTGATTATTAATAATTCCATCAAAATCAACCAACAAAATTTTTCCAGGCCCACTCCCCTCAACAGCTACTTCTTCCAAGCTCCCCAGAGATGGACCAAGGTTAATCGTAGCGCAACCGAACAAACTTAAAATCACTAGGACGAAAGTAAGAGAAAAGAAAACTCGCATTCTAAAACCACCTTGCGTTAGGATTAAACAATTTCAAAAAAAGGTTTAATTCTACAAATTATTTGATCGTATTCTTTATCTATTTGAAATAAATTTTCCAATTTTGTTTTTACTTTCAATATAAGATCACCGTTTCTTCGTTCCTCTGCCAATAATGCCTGTTGCACCAATGCCAACAAATTGAGAATAATTTCCTTTAAGTTCATATTTAACTTTGCAGCTTTCATCTTGTATTCTTTTCGCTGATCAGGCGATCTTCCTGACCAGACAATACTTTCTACTTCTTTAATATTCTTTACAAAAATACAAATAGCATCATCTAATCCTTTAATCACATTTTTTTCACATCCTGTTTCCCTTAGTTCTCTATAAGATTCATGAAGTTTCTGCAAAGGATCAATTACCTGAAGATCTATTAAAACAGACTCATCTAATCCATATATATTACTCAATTCTTTTGGATCAAATCTTTCTGAGGAGCCAATCTCTTTTAAAAGAAATTCCTTTAATATGGGAATTTGAGATTCTATTTCAATTTTTGATTTTGTTTTCATTTCAACCAATTTCTTGTCAAACTCTTCGACCGTCCTTCTTTGGATATGAACAGCCCTATATTTTTTACTCAAATCTTCCACGGCGCATTCAATTTCTGTATTCCACACACCCATAAGCTTCAGGGCTCTTTCTTCATCCATAGGAATTAGATATTTTAAACGAATTTTCTTTTCCAAATTCAAAAGTTGCTTAATAAGGTTACGCACTAATCTTTCATAAGAAACAAGCTGTGCATCCAAATGCTCCTCTGAATGCTTCTTATTAATTTTAGTAAACTTTATATTATTTTTTTTCGTACGAACTGCATTCTCCTGCAACAAGGATGTGCACTTATCTCGTTCCATAATATCCAGCGTTTTATCCAAATCATCCATTAATGCTTCCCCTATTTGATTTTGTAAGAAAGACTGGCATCTTTTGCACAGCGACAACCAATACCATAATAATCTTTTGCATCGCTGTCACCATACCTGGTCGAAGATCTTAAATACATCGGGAGACTATTCCACGCCCCTCCCCTAATCACGCGGTATTTTGCTTTTTTAGGTCCTTTGGGATTTTTGAAAGGAGCCTTTTGATAATACTTTTTATCGTACCAATCGGCCACCCATTCAGCAACATTTCCGCCAAGATCATAAACACCTTCTGGAGTCATCCCCATTTTATAATGCCCAACTTCCTTTAGAACGGTACCCTTTTGAATGAAGCAACAATTTCCAAAATTTGCTCGTTTTTTATCTGGTTCTTCATTCCCCCATGGGTAGTTTCGGTTATCTTCACCTTTAGCAGCTCTTTCCCATTCGGCTTCAGTAGGCATCCTTTTACCACGCCAGCTACAATAATTTCGACATCGTTTCCATTGCAAACCAAAAATCGGTTTGTTTATCATATCGGATCGGGACTTACGCCCGACCCAACCCGTTATAGTAGGATGTTTTTTTAAATTTTCTGCCAAATATGCTTCAAAATCAGCAAAGGTTACTTCATATTTATCAAGAAAAAAGGCATCTAAATATACTTTATGCCTAGGGTGCTCGTTCTTCTTTCCATCACCTTCCAAGCTTCCCATTTCAAATTCGCCTTCAGGAAAAAACACCATTTCTGAAACAGAATTATTTTTACCAAAAGATGATTCATTAATTAATAATACTAAAAGAATCCAACCAATGCAGCGAACCACAAATACCATAATTTATTTTCTTTAAATATTAATATTTAGACGTCCATTATAATGTCTGGAAAATATATGACAAAATCAGAAATTATAACTTAAACAATCTTCAATCTCATCATTAATTGGAAATGAAATGGATTCGGCAAATAAAATATAAGGAGAGAGCGTCCAACGATATAAGTTAACCTTAACTTTATCTCATCTAGTTTTCTCGTTAAACTGTATTAGCGGATCCAGATTGACATAGATCAAAGAGTTTGGTCCTACGTCTAATGGACTATCCATATCGCTAATCAGAAAAAATAGACCGCCAAGAACGTATACCAGCAGAAATGTCGCGAAAAGACCGGTTATACCGGGAACCGTTGCAATAACAACTATCGTATAACAGGAAATAACAGATCTTAAAAACCCTTCATAAGCTGCAGGGGTACTTGCAAGGGTTCGGTGAAGGAGATATGCTACATCCCTGTGAAAACCCGCAGTATTAGGGCCGTTAATTCCCGCGGTCTCTAGTTTTTCTTCTAAATCATCTGTCTTAAAGCGCATCTGTTTTATGACTTCGGGTTTATCATGACCAGTATAAAACAGAGCTGACTCAAGTTCTTTTGCCCAATAATTAATATAAGCATTAACTTCCTTATTGTTTTGCATATCTCTCATTGCCCCTATAATTCGGCAGACAGTATCTTCAATAGAATATAAGCGATTATTTATTACTTGTAGCTTAGTTCCGAGAAGTATTGCTAAGGAGAAGCCAACCACACCAATAACAATATTAAGATTACTAAATTCTGGGTACCACTCCTGGCCTTCAACAGCGACCATGATGCCCTTAAGGGTGATGGCAAAAGTAAAATAAGGCGTTAGCACTTGTGTGATTCCACCTTTGGTTTCCCCGTAGCGAAAATTTTTCAGGATACGAAAAAATCTCAATATTCTAAACACCCTAACCCATAAGAGATCAACAGAAAAATTTAGAATAAAAATTTCTATTAGACCTGGAACAACCGATGAAAGGTCGATAATTCCATTAAAACTTTTTATATAACGCCAACGATTAGAGATACAGATTAGACGAACACATAATTCAATAGTAAAAACACCTAAAATAAAATATTGAGTGAAATCGAATAATTCCTTGTTAGCGCTAATTAATTCTGGGTAACGAATATCAATCACAAGGTGAAAAATAGAAATATAAACCAGAAATAAAAGAAAAGTGGTAAATGTTCTCCCGAGTGTCGAATCAGGCTCATCTAAAAATTGAATAATTTTTCTTTTCATCGACTGGACCCAAAAATTTTACTTCCAACAAACATAACCATCTTCAAATGAAAAGGGACAACCAAATTAGTTGTCCCTAATTACTAACATTCTAAAAAACGAAATAACCTATCTCGTTTAATTCTGTAATTAACATTTTCAAATGCAAACAAAGCACTGAACTTCATTTTAGAGTGTTACCGAAAAAAGATTCAAGCGTAACTATACTTCAGGATAGGCAAAGTATATCAGAGCGATATCTGCATGTGAAGTGGGATACTTTCTTTTTATCTAAAACTAGGAATTTTTACCAGTCTATAAAAGTTTTAATTTTTATAACCACCAAAAAACTCAATTCTCTACAGATAAATGTAAGGAATTACCTAAGGTCTTAAATTTAAATATAAATCTTTGATTAATAGAGTGGATTTTGTGACGTATTTTTGTTTGTTCAAACAGAACCTCAGAAAACATAATGTAGGTGTGTTATTCTAAAATTTAGAGTAAATTTTTATAACTTGGAATGATTAAAGATAATTTGAGCAAATCCCTGAATATACCTGTCAGCTATACCATTTTCTCAAATCCGATTGGTTTTACTGGCTTAGTGGCCGGCTCTAATGGCTTATTGCGCATCATCAATACCACTAAAAGTGAATCGTTCATTGAAAAGCGTTTAGCTTTATTAACAAATGTGGAAATCGTAAAGAGACCATCTGAATTCAAAGATTTGGTCAAACAATTTTCACTATATTTTAAAGGAACCTTAAAAGTTTTTGATTTCCCTTTGGATCTAAGCCTCGGTACCCCATTCCAACAAAAGGTATGGAAAAAGTTACTAACTATACCCTATGGAAAAACACGGAGTTACAAATGGCTTGCCTCAAATATTAAAAACCCCCAAGCATACCGTGCTGTGGGCAATGCAAATGGTAATAATCCTTTACCTATTATTATTCCTTGCCATCGAGTTATTAGGAAAAACGGTGATTTAGGAGGCTACACAGGTGGGTTAGGCATAAAACGTTTTCTTCTTAACCTAGAGCAAGTCAATTAATGCCATTATATAGAACACAAGCTGTAGCATTGAAGAGCATCAACCTAGCCGAATCAGATCGAATAATCACTTTTCTCACTGAGAACTACGGAAAAATAAAATGTGTCGCAAAGGGAGCTCGCAAGATTAAGAATCAATTCTGGGGTTCGTTAGAACCTATGTCACAAGTTAACCTAATTTATTTTGGCAAAGAAAACCAAAATCTATACCGCCTGAATCAGACTGATATAATAAATTCTTTTCAAACTGTCCGCGAAGATTTTGAGAAAATTTACACGGGAATATATTTTTTGGAATTGATCGATTCGATAATTTTAGAAGGTCATCAGGACAGACGAATTTTTAATCTATTAAAAGAAACACTCTATGCTTTGGAGCAACAATACGAACTAGATTCATTAATCCGATTATTTGAAATTCGATTATTATCACTTTCTGGTTATAAGCCACAAATGGATCATTGCGTGGTGTGCAAAACCTTAACAGAAAATGGAATTTTTAATTTTAGTTTTATTCAAAATGGAATTTTGTGTATGAATTGTTCCAGACGGGTTTCTACCGATATCGAATTTACCGCAGGTACTCGAAACTATATAAAAAAACTTATGGAAGTTGAAATTAAGTGTTGTGGAAGAATTAAAATACCCAAAAACCAAGCGAAAGAAATTGAGAAAGTTACTCATCAACTGATACTCTCTCACCTAGGAAGAGAAACAAAATCCTATCCATTTATTAAAATAATGGCAAATTTTAACTGACAAATAATATGGCAGAAAATTATGGAAAAAAAAATTATTACAACCTCTAAAGCCCCTGCTGCAATTGGTCCTTATTCGCAAGCAATTAAAATTGGTAGTTTTTTATATACTTCCGGGCAAATATCTTTGGACCCTGAAACTATGGAAATGGTTACAGGTAGTATTGAAATAGAAACAGAAAAGGTTTTACAAAATCTTGAGGCAATTTTAATTGAAGGCGGTTTGAACCTAAATCAGGTCATTAAAACAACCGTTTATTTAACAGATCTTGGTGATTTTTCCAAAATGAATCAGGTTTACGCAAGTTTTTTCTCAAGCAACAAACCTGCTCGAGCTTGCGTTCAGGTTGCCGCTCTACCCAAGGGAGCTAAAATAGAAATTGATGCCATTGCGCATTCATGATCCTTTTAAATAGAGTAATAATAGAAAAACGTGGCTAAAAAATCAGATGGAACAAGAAATTTTTATCGTTTTGTGGCGGTACTTGGTGTATTCGTTATTGGAAGCCTAG
>CAZMXD010000063.1:0-9868 GCA_964570185.1 uncultured Nitrospina sp.
CTTCTTTATGCACATCAGAAAGAATTGGCAGATCCAGTTGGGTTTTAATTTTTTGAAGTATCTTTAACCCATTTCCAAGCCCGGGTCCCCTATAAGACTTTATAGAGGTCCGGTTGGCTTTATCATAAGAGGCTTTGAATATAAACGGCACCCCTAAATCTTCAGTGATACGTTTTAATTTTTCTGCGATACTCATTGCTTTTTGTTCTGACTCGATCACACAAGGTCCACCAATAAGTGCCAAGGGATTTTGATTTCCTATCGAATAGGGGCCCACGACAACAGATCTGGTGATCTTGGGGGATAAACTCATTCGGGCCTCTCTGACAGTGCAGCTTGCACTTCATCCGCAATAGGAACGGGATGCGGAACTTCGGTTCGCGATGGTAGTCCTTCGGGAGTCAGCAGACCAAGCATAATTTCTCTTACTTTCTCGTTATTGATTGCTTTATGGGGATTAGAGAAACCGTTTTCAGATATTTCCGTGATATTGATGTCCGGAAAATCATTATTCAAAAGTATGATAAGAGGTATCTGGCGGTACTTCTTTTTTATATTAAACAAATGTTTAATTTCATTTTTATCAGTCCGAGGTACGAATACGATAAGGTCACAATGGATTAGGTCAGGTTTTTTAAAACAATCGTTGATTGATACAAACGTCAATACCGTAATAATTTCTTCACTGAGAAATTTAGCCATTTGTATACGTTCACCGCGAATTGGGTCGACAATAAATATTGTTTTGTAAGGCATCAAAGTTCCCTGAATTTAAATAAGTCACAATTTCATTTTAACATTTATTTTTAAGTAAAACCTCTTTGATTTGTAATGATCCCTGTGAAACAATGCCAAGTAGGCCAAACTTCTTGGGAGGTTTTCGAGTATGTTAAACAAATTCCTCTTTATTTTTTTATTGTTCTTTTGGTTTACTTCTCCAACCTTGGCGGCAAATCAAATTGTAGTTCTTAAGATTTCAGGTGCTATCAACCCTGCTGTTGCTGAATTTGTTTCTCATGAAATTCATAAAGCTAATGAAGATCAACAAGAATTGATTATTCTTAATATGGATACTCCAGGTGGTTTGGATATATCCATGCGCCAGATAATAAAGAAAATACAAAGCTCCGAAGTGCCTGTGATAACTTATGTTTCGCCCAGTGGTTCGCGGGCAGCTTCAGCAGGAGCCTTTATTACCATTGCCTCACATATTGCGGTTATGGCGCCTGGGACCAATATTGGTGCAGCGCATCCAGTAAATATGATGGGAGGGGGTGGTGAAGGTGGTCAGGCAAAGACCATGGAAGAAAAGGTGGTTAACGATGCGGCTGCCTATATACGCTCTCTCGCTGAGTTACGTAAACGAAATAGCCATTGGGCCGAACTTGCAGTGGTTAAAAGTGTTTCAATATCTGCGGAAGAAGCAAAAAAGTTAAATGTGATAGACCTTATTGCTACCGATATTCAAGCTCTAATACTTGCGGTCAATAATCGAGAAGTTCTGGTGGCTTCTGGACATAAACTATTGAAGACCAAAGACCAAGAAATCGTATTTCGCGAAATGAATACGCGCCAAAAAATGCTGGATATTATTTCCAATCCAAACGTGGCTTACATTCTCCTGATGATCGGTATGGTGGGACTTTACTTTGAATTGTCCAATCCTGGTCTTATTTTTCCAGGGGTGATTGGCGCTGTCAGTATGGTGCTCGCTCTTTATGCCATGCAAACTCTTCCAATTGACTATGCAGGGTTATTATTGATTATCCTTGGAGCTTTATTTTTTATTACAGAAATTGGAGTCATGAGTTATGGACTGTTATCGTTAGCAGGGGTAGTTTCGATATTTCTTGGATCAACGATGTTGATTGACAGTGATGACCCGACGATGCAGATTTCTCGAGCTATTCTTTATCCTACTATGGGGCTTGCCATTATTTTCTCGGCAGGGATTGCTATTTTTGCAACTAGAGTTCGAGACCTGAAGAAGCAAGGCGGGGCAGAGGGCATGGTTGGAGAAACGGGAATTGTGAAGGAGGCTTTGAACCCGCACGGTAGTATTCTTGTGCACGGTGAATTATGGCAAGCCGAGTGTGAAGGCGAAATAAGAGAAGGCGAAAAAGTCTATGTTGAAAAAGTAGAAAGATTAAAGGTAAAAGTAAGAAGAATCCCCTGAAAAACTGCTTGAAATATTTTAGGGTTTAGGGTGTTTATTAACGGAAAAATCAAAATCCCCATGACTCCATAAAAAAATTAGGCTAGATTAATTCCTCTTTTTAAAAGGATTATTTTCAACTTTAACAATATCAAACATGATTCGACAAGAAATTTTAAAAGACATTAAACGTGTAGTAATAAAAATTGGTAGCAGTGTTATTTCTAACAAAGATAAAGGTCGTTCATCACTAGAATGCGGATTGAGTAAAGACTGGGTGAAACACTACGCTCGCCAGATAAAACTCATACAAGACTTGGATTGCGATGTGGTAATTGTATCTTCCGGAGCTGTTATGGCTGGACGTGAAAGATTAGGGTTCGGTCGAGCCGATCTTTCAATTCCAGAAAAGCAAGCCTGTGCGGCAATAGGCCAGAGCTTTTTAATGCACACTTATGAAAAAGCTTTTGAAAAAAAAGATATAAAGGTTGCGCAGATTTTATTAAGTCATGATGATTTGGGAAATCGCCGCCGTTACTTGAATGCAAAACACACTATAGAAGCCCTTCTGGAAAGAAAGGTTATACCTATTATCAATGAAAATGACTCTGTTACGGTAGAGGAAATCAAAATTGGGGATAACGATACGCTGTCAGCTACGGTTGCTTGCTTGGTGGACGCACAACTATTAATAATTCTTTCTGATGTTGAAGGGCTTTATAACCAAAATCCTTCCGTTAAAAATAAAAATGAAAAAGCAGAATTGATTTCACATGTTGATCGGGTGAATGAAGAGATTGAGCGTACAGCGGGAAAAAGTAATAATCTGTTGACGGTCGGAGGGATGTATACCAAGGTGCTGGCAGCGAAAAAGACCATGAGTTTTGGTATTCCCACGTTAGTTGTAAACGGCCTAGACGAAAAGGTATTGGAAAATGTCTTTTCCGGCAAGGATGTGGGTACTTTGTTCTGGTCGGGCAAAGGAAAGATTCGCGACCGTAAACACTGGATTGCGCATACTCTTAAGCCAGCAGGAACACTTATTGTTGATGCTGGGGCGCGAAAGGCTTTAGTTGAGAGGAGTAAGAGTTTGCTTCCCGCCGGGCTGATAAAGATAAAAGGTGAGTTTGAATTTGGTAAGGCAGTGATAATTTTGGATGAAGCTGGGAAGGAGATCGGAAGAGGTCTTGTAAACTATAGTTCCCGTGACCTCCAACAAATTAAAGGTCTAAAAACTTCAGCCATAAAAAAATCAATTGGTGACTCTTTTTATGAGGAAGTGATTCACCGGGACGACTTAGTTATTTTTTAAACTTTCAATAGGCAAAGGTGCTTTGTGAAAAAATGGTGGGAAAAGGAACCCTTGCGTTTTGAATGCCAACCTGACTGTTTTAAATGCTGCACCAAACCAGGGATTGTTCATTTTGATCGTGAAGATATCCGTAAGGCCGCAGCCTATTTGGATTTTTCTATTGCAGAATTTAAAAAAACATTTCTTATTCGCAGTGACGGGGAATGGGTTTTGGAAGTTGGGGAAAACGGCGCACCCTGTATTTTTCTAACAGATAAGGGGTGTGGTATTCATGATGCGAAGCCGAAGCAATGTCATTCTTACCCTTTCTGGCGTGAGAATATGGATTCCAAAAACATGTGGAAACTGGTCGGTGGGTTTTGTCCAGGTATCGACATTGGACCTATGATAAAAATAGAAACTATCAAAAGTTTCCTTAAAAAATTCCAACACTAATGCAGTAGGCATATGCAAACAGGGAAGATCCTTTTTGAAAAACTTTTGTCTTTAAGCATCCAAAAAGAATTTGGATTAAAAACCCATCCTGGAAACTTGTCTTCAAAAACAATAGTTTATGCAGAGAGCTTGCTGTTTTTAGATTGAAAATAGGCCATTTTTTTTAGGCCCTCCGCCTAGTAGTTGACAAGCGGGTGAGGGGTGAGGATAATCATGGGCTGGCCTCAATTTATTTTAGCCATTCGTTCTTTATGTTAGGAGTATTAAATGCCGGTTGCGGTGGTTTTAGGAATGCAGTGGGGCGATGAGGGTAAAGGAAAGATCATTGACCTCTTAGCCGACGATGTCGATGTGGTTGCCCGTTATCAAGGTGGTCACAACGCCGGTCATACAATTTGCTTTGATAAAAAAGAATTCGTTCTGCATCTAATACCTTCAGGAATTTTTCATAACAACAAGCTTTGCGTGATCGGAAATGGAGTTGTCGTTGACCCGATGGCATTGTCCAATGAAATGAAGGAATTGGAGTCAGCTGGTATCAACCTGGAGCGAAGGTTAGTGATTAGTGATCGGGCTAATTTAATCATGCCTTATCATCAAGTAAGCGATCAGGGAAGAGAAAAAGAAAAAGGCAAGTTTGAGAAAATCGGTACGACTGGACGGGGTATAGGTCCTTCTTATGCGGATAAAATTGCAAGAATAGGTATTCGAGCTTGTGATTTGAGGGATGAGAAATATCTTAAAAGTCGGCTCGAAGCCAATTATGAAGAAAAAAGCCAGGTGCTTAAGAGTCTTTATGGAAAGCAACTGCCAAAGTTTGACGGGTTGCTAAACGACCTGATGGTTTTCCGCGAAGTCATTCTTAAGTACCTTACGGACACAAATGTTTTAATGAATAGTCTGATTTCGCAGAATAAAAAAATTCTTTGTGAAGGTGCACAGGGCACTATGTTGGATGTTGATCACGGGTCTTATCCTTTTGTGACTTCTTCTAATTCGTCTGCGGGAGGAGTTTGCACGGGTCTTGGAATTGCCCCCACAAAAATTGATAGAGTGCTTGGTGTTGTTAAGGCTTATACCACGCGTGTGGGAGAAGGTCCTTTTCCTACTGAGTTGTTTGACAATGAGGGAGAACAACTTGGAAAGGTAGGTCATGAGTTTGGTGCCACCACGGGAAGACCTAGACGATGCGGTTGGTTTGATGCTGTGGTGGCCAAATATGCTATCCAACTTAGTGGAATTGATGCATTGATCTTGACAAAAATCGATGTGTTGGATGGATTCAAAACTATCAAAGTTTGTACGGGATACAAGTTTAGGGGAAAAGTTTTTCAAGATATGCCTGCGGATCCCGTTATTCTTGGAAATTGCGAGCCGATTTACACTGAGCATGAAGGATGGATGGAAAAAACTGCTGGGATCCAAGATTTTGAAAAATTACCAAAAAAAGCTAGAAGCTATATCCAATATCTCAGTGATTTGCTGGAAATTCCTTTCCTGATAATTTCTACTGGTCCAGATCGCGAAGAAACCATCGAGATGGGCTCCTTGTTTGTTGATTCCTGATCTTCCTTTCTTTTCAAAAAACCAATTCAAGTGGGTATAATATATTCTAGTTTATTGACCTATTTAAAAAAATCATTCTATGTTGACTATCGGAATCCTATTATTCGCTTGCATGTTTTTCTATTTTGTAGGCTACCGTTTCTACGCAGGAAAGTTGGATTGTGAACTGATTCAACCAGATGCGGGTCAAGTCACACCGGCGGTACAACAAAATGATGGGGTCGATTTTGTACCCAGTAAACCTTTGGTTCTTTTTGGTCATAACTTTGCTTCCATAGCTGGGGCTGGACCGGTCATCGGACCCATTATTGCCATGCATCATTTTGGTTGGGCAATCACTTTAGTTTGGATTCTCATTGGTAATGTTTTCATCGGTGCCGTTCACGATTATCTGACATTGATGGTTTCTGTTCGTAATCGTGGCAGTTCCATTGCGGATATCGCAGAAAGCACGATGGGTTTTCGAGCTAAAACTATCTTTGCCATCTTTTTAGTATTGGCAATGCTTTTAGTGATCGCGGTATTTGGAGTTGTTGCGGCAAAGACATTGATTGCACAACCAGAGATGGTATTTCCTACCTTCGCGATCATCCCTGTATCGATGGTATTGGGCTGGTGTATTTATAAAAAGAGTTACAACCTGCAATTAGTGTCCTTAATAGCGGTACTCACTATTATTCTAAATATTTATATTGGCTTCCAAATTCCCGTGCCTCTTCCTGAAATGGGAGTCATGGGATTTTCGCCTTTGATTTTCTGGTTTATAGTATTGATGATCTATGCTGGAGTTGCTTCAATTTTACCAGTACAAACTTTATTACAGCCGCGTGACTACCTTTCCACTTATATTTTGTTTGGTTCCATGGCACTGGCGATTCTCGGATTAATTTGGGTCGGTCCGGAACTAAATACTCCTCCATTTAGAGGTGTGATGTCTGAAGTTCAAGGGCCACTTTGGCCCATGCTATTTGTATTGGTGGCATGCGGTGCGGTTTCCGGTTTTCATTCTCTTGTGGCGGGAGGTACTACATCCAAACAACTGGCGAGTGAAATGCAGGGTAAAAGCATCAGTTATGGTGGTATGCTCACAGAAGGAGTTGTGGCAGTGGTCACGGTATTGCTGGTAGGTGGAGGACTTTATTGGGTTGCCCCACAAGGTAGCGGTATTGATATGAGCCAACTTGGTTTCCGTGAGACGCTGCAATCAGGCGGATGGATACTCGCTTTCGGCAATGGATTTGGAAATATAGTCCACCAGATGTTACCTTTTTTAAGTTTTACTTTTGCATCCATGATCGCAGTTTTGGCATTGAATACTTTTGTATTGACTACACTAGATACCGCGGTGCGCATCACCCGTTTTCTGATTCAGGAATCTTTGGGTGAAAAAGTTTCTGTCTTCAAAAATAAATATGTAGTGACGGTTGCTGTGATAATTGCTGCCTACCTGATTGGTGCCACCGATGGATGGCAGAAAATATGGCCAATATTTGGTGCGACTAACCAGCTTATTGCAGCAGTGGCATTATTTGTCGTGGCAACCTGGTTAATGGCAGTAAAAAAACCGACTCATTATGTTCTCTATCCGGCAATTTTTATGGTCATTACAACCATTGGAGCGCTAGTCTGGCAGGCTTATAGTTTTTTAACCGCGCCAGAGCCAAACTTGTTCCTGGGAATCACAGCCTTAGTGCTCATAGGTCTTGCCGTGTTTGTCGGAAATGAAGGTATGCAGGCATTAAAAGGCAGGAGAGTTGTATGTATCTCGACCCCTGAAATTCCTTCTCGTGCCGAATAGAAATATTTCTCAACATGACCCTCAGTGGTTGGAAATTGTAGAAGAATATATTAGTATATTGTTATCTTTTAAAATTCTAGAGTAAATTTGTTGTGAAGATCAGTGAAGTGCTTGCCATTCAAGCCAAGTTAAACGAAAAAACAGTTGCAAAACCCAAACCGAAGGCTAAAGCAAAGCCTAATCTAAAAAAGGCTTTGAAGGTCGTACGTACTCGGGAAACTCCCAACCCGAATGCACTGCAGTTTGTGGTCAACGCAGTGATTCTCGATCATGGAAATGCCTCCTTTTCTGGTAAAGAGGAAGCAAAAGACGATAAGATGGCGGCAGCCTTATTTGAAAAGCCAGGTGTGATTAATGTTTATGTCATGGAAAACTTTATTACCGTGACAAAAGACGACAAAACAAGTTGGGTTCCATTAAAAGACCGTGTCTGGAAAACCATTGATGAAACGGTGACGGTTTATCAGTCTGAAGAAAAAATCCAGTTGAGTGCAGTAGATGTGGTGAATTTTGCAAAACTGGATAATGAAAAAAAATTGGAAGGAATAGAAATGGTACTCAATCGCTCGATTCGTGCTAACCTTGCCAAAGACGGTGGCGGTGTAGATTTGAAAGGAATCGAGGGGAACGAAGTAAGTATCCATTATCAAGGCGCCTGTGGCAGTTGCCCCACCTCTACCAGCGGAACCTTGAAATATATCCAAGGTCAATTGCGTGAACAACTCCATCCTGAATTGACCGTAAAATCAGTTTAACCACTCGCCTAAAGCTTTACTTCAAAAGCTAATCCTTTCTCATCCCAGTTTCAGAGAAAACTTTTTTGATCAATTGGTCTTTGGCTTATTTCAAATTTATGGATGAAAGACCTGTGAAGTTACGGGGAAACCGTAAAAAAAGCTATTAATAGTTGCTTCGGGCCTATTTTTTCGTCATCAAACTATAAAGGCGGACTTTTTTCGGAGTTAATCGCCTTAAAACTCAAGTTATAAATGGTTTTGCCGATTTTTTAATAGAAGCATAATGCCTTTATTTAAATATATTTAGCTGATTTTTAATTTGGTTGGTTCAGTTCTGTTTTAGAGTGTTTTATGGTTGTATTTCGAAATGGGATTATTGTTTGATTTGCTGTGTTAGTATTTATTTTAAACACCTTTAAGAAAAGAGTTCATTTATGAAGATTTCGGGAACACTCCGAAATCTCTTGTTGTTGGTCATTCTTGCAGCTGGAATTTATTGGCTTTGGCAAGAAGGTAAGCTCGCCCCGATCGAAAAAACGGTCAATGCGATGATTTTTGGGAGTCCCCCCGAAAAAACCAAAGCAAAAGATTTCCAATTCGAACCGGTTATCCGTCAAAACGTTCATCAGAAGGTTATAGCCACAGGCACGGTAACTCTCAAGACCGGGGCCGAAGTAAAAATTGGGGCGCGTATTTCTGGGCAGGTAAAAAGTCTTCTTGTAAAAATAGGAGATTTTATACGCGCAGGAGAAAAAATCGCCGTTATTGAACACGAAGATTTAATTTTACGTGTTGCCCGATTTCAGGCTGATCTAGATGCCGAAAAAGCACGACTAGAAAAAATCCTTACTGAAGGACCGCTGGAGATAAACAAGGCACAAGCAGAAATTCAAGAGCTGCAAGTCCAGTTAATCCTTGCGGAGAAAATGCTGGGACGGAATATTAAGCTTAACCAAAAAGGATTTATTGCGGATACGGTGGTAGACGAGGCGACAGAGCGTTTGGAGGTTTTAAAAGCTCAAGTCAATCTCGCAAATGAGGAGCTGAAACTTAAACAAAGCCAATTGGAAAATGACAGCCGACTTGCAAAAGCAATGGTAGATCGTGCGCAAGCAAGCCTTGAAGAGGAGGATATACAACTTTCCTACGCAAACATCACAGCTCCTATTGACGGAATAGTTGCATTCGTCTCTACGCAGGAAGGTGAAACGGTAATTGCCAGTCTTAATGCTCCTACCTTTGTGACTTTGATCGATCTTAGAAAACTCGAGATGACTGTTTATGTAGATGAAACGGATATTGGAAGAATCAAGGTTGGACAAGATGCCTTGTTCACCGTGGATACTTATACAGAAAAATTTTTCAAGGGAAAGGTTCGTGAAATTCGACCGAAAGCGGTCATTAAAGATAACGTAGTTAATTATGAGGTCATCCTTGATATTGAAAAAAAGAATGTATCCAAGTTGCGCCCTGAGATGACAGCCAATGTTGTAGTTACTACTGGAACGCGAAAAAATGTTTTGGCGGTTCCGAAAGCGGCGGTTAAAAGGGAGGGGAAGAAAACTTTTACTGTTATGGAGGTTGACGGTAAACTTGTGGATAGGTCCATTGAATTAGGGTGGCGAGATGGTAAAGTTATAGAAGTGATTGCCGGTCTGAATGAAGGGGAGAGAGTTGGGATTCCCAATAAATCAATATCTAAAAAGAAAAAGAGGAGCCGGCGCCGGTGAGTCTCATTGAAATGAATTCCATTTGTAAAAACTACCGCAATATTGATTTTGAAACAGAGGTTTTAAAAAATATCACACTTAATATTGAAAAAGGTGATTACGTTGGCATCATCGGACCTTCTGGCTCAGGTAAAA
>CAZMXD010000064.1:0-9741 GCA_964570185.1 uncultured Nitrospina sp.
TTGTAACTGGTTTTATGTGTTTTTAAAATAAATCACTTTTGACCAACTTTCAAAAGAGCAAAAATGCTGGTTTTCAAAAACAATATTTACGAACCTTTACGAAACAACAATCCCTATGTTGTAATCACTCCAAATACGGATTACAACGAACGATTTAACCCCCGCCATTTAATTAAGGTGGCCTTGCATGAAGAAAAAGAAGTCATTAACTTTATCGACGCACAACCACAACTTTATTGGCGAGAAGATCTTTTAAGGTTTTATCCGCATGCTGGAAGAACCAATTCCTTAAATTATATAAATCAAATTCGCGAACTTTTAAAAGATGGACTAGAAAAACCCTCTATCTGGCAACATATGAACTCCTATCATTTTGCTTTTCTTTTTGATGTTTTGGTTAGATTTGTTTTCAACTATAATCATGAAAATGATAAAGAACGGGTTGGCTACCTTCCTGAACTGGAGGCGCAGTCCATTCATTTTGAAAGTTTTCTAAGTAATTATTTTTTTGACCAAAACTTTACAATAGAAGAGGAACACTTCAATACTCTCACCCAAAAACAAAAACATGATTTAGGATATCATTGCCCTCATCTGTTCGGGGTCATCAATGGATTAGTCCCGACATATGAAGAAATTTCGCTTAAAGAGTCCAAAGACTATCCTTATTCAATTTATGTTTAATTCAAAAAAGACTTACTTCGTCCACACCTTTAAATAATAGGACATTCTTTGCTCCCTGTCGTTACAGCACAACAAATGCGGACCATAGATAAATGGGCCATACAAGAGATAGGAATTCCAGGCATTGTGTTAATGGAAAACGCAGGAAAAGCCATTGTCAAGAGGCTACAAGAAATTCTTCCTGATATTGCTTCAAAAAAAGTAATTATAGTCTGTGGCAAAGGTAATAATGGAGGGGATGGGTTTGTAATTGCAAGGCACCTGCATCAATTAGGCACTAATACTATGGTCCTTCTGGCAGGAAAACTTACTGACTTGAAAGGAGACGCCAGAACCAACGCTCTTTCAGCAAAAACTCTAAAGGTTCCAATACATGAGTTAAAAGAGGAAAATATAAATAGTTTTGATCATAAGCTGCGTCATTCAGATGTTATTGTGGATGCCCTATTTGGAACGGGGTTATCCAAATTAGCTGCGGGGCTTATGGAAACTGTTATAAAAAAAATTAATCAATATCAAAAGTTTTGCGTCTCCGTGGATATAAATTCTGGAATCGATTCGGACTCCGGATTGTTAACCGGCCCGCATGTTATTTCCGACCTCACCTTTGCCCTGGACTCAATGAAATTAAGCCATTTAATTTATCCCGCGGCCGGGGTGATGAAAAAAGTAGAACTTATAGATATAGGCATTCCCTTTTTAAAGAAACAAGATGCTCGGACACGTCTTTTAGAAGAAAAAGATATAAAGAAAATTTTTCATGCTCGCCAGCCTGATTCTCACAAAGGAAATTACGGGCATGTTTTAGTATTGGCTGGATCTAGAGGAAAGGGAGGCGCCGCAGGATTAAGCGCACTTGCTGCTTTAAGAGCCGGTTGTGGGTTATGCACACTGGCTTTGCCTGATTCTTGCCAAAAAGCCTTTGAATTGCACCCCATGGAAGTTATGACACTGCCTTTACCCGAAACGCCCTCAGGCACTCTATCGTTAAAGGCAAAGGAGCCTATTATTAAATTGCTTGAGGGAAAATCCGCGGTTGCAATGGGCCCTGGGCTCACAACCGAATCTGAAACAGTTCAATTGATAGGCGAGCTATTACCCCATATTAATTGTCCGTTAATTTTGGATGCGGATGCAATAAACGCATTTGAAAATAATTTAAATTGGATGGATAATTTAAAATCTGTTGTTCTTACTCCCCATCCAAAAGAATTGTCCAGGTTAACAAGTTTATCCACACAAGAAATACAAACAAATAGAATAAACATCACCATTGAGTTTGCGCAAAAATATTCTGTCATTTTACTTCTCAAAGGTGCGCCCAGCCTTATCGGAACTCCCGACGGAAACCTGTATCTGAATTCAACGGGAAACCCAGGTATGGCCACAGGCGGTTCTGGGGATGTTTTAACGGGGATCATCGCAGGGTTGGCAGCGCAGAATATCCCTCTGGTAGAAGCCACTATTGCTGGTGCCTATATCCATGGTTGTTCCGGTGACATTTTTTCAGGCGACGAAACCCAAACCACTCTGATTGCGGGAGATCTGCTAAGAACCCTGCCAGAAACATTAAGACGGGTTCTGCCATGATGAAATCCGTCACTCAAAGTTCACATGAAACTTTGCAGCTTGGCCAAAAACTTGGGGCAAAGTTGATACCCGGAGATCTGGTACTTCTTTTTGGCGATTTGGGTGCAGGCAAAACCTGCCTAACTCAAGGCATTTGTCTGGGTGCGGGTTTAAATAGTAATACATATATTCGAAGCCCGACTTTCACATTAATTAATGAATACCCTGCAAAAGTACCCATATTTCATATTGATCTTTACCGTTTAGAAACCGAAGATGAAATAATAAATTTAGGGTTAGAAGAAATTATTTATAGCAAGGCGATAACCATCATCGAATGGTCCGAAAAATTGAAATCAGAGAAAAATCCAAATAAGCTTATGTATGGAATTCAAGAACGCCTTGAAATTCATATCAGCAGCAAATATGAAACCGTACGCGAGTTTAACTTTGTACCCATTCTTATGACTCCCAGAAACCCACCCCTTTTCCCTTTACATTAAATGTCCCGTATGGCATCATCATCCTGATGGTATGCCATTTGCATACAAGCATAATTCTTTAAAAATTAATAAGTTAAATGATTAACGCTGTAAGAGTATTTTTGCTAATAATAGCTTTGGGTCTGGTTAGCCTAGCTGGCTTTTATTTTTATCAGGTTCGAAATAATAAGGTCGACATGGGTAATTTAAAAGTCAAATTCATGCAAAAGGGAATAGATGTAGAAATTGAGAATTTCAAGGTCACTCACGAAGTGAAGGGCAAAAAAGAATGGATTTTAAAAGCAGGACTGGCCCAAGTAAACAACAAGGCAAATGTCACCCACTTAAAAGATGTAGAAATGATTCTTCCAAAAATTAACAACCACCCTTATATCATAACGGCAAAATCTGGCACCTATCAAAACAGTTCCAAAAATATAGACCTTATTGGTAATGTAAAACTAACCGGGAATTCTAAATCCTTAGCGTCCAGATTTCAGGCAAACCAAAACGAAACTATAAAAACTGACATTCCAAAAAAGAGCTATGAATAAAATTAAAATATGGGGTTTCATAATAGCCATAGCATTATTTTTTTTCCTGATATCACCTCCGCCCTTGCTCGCTAAAGATAAAAAAGAAAAAGACCCTGTTGAAATAACTTCCGATCGTATGCGCTCGGAAGATGGTGGTTTGAAAATTATCTTCTCGGGTAACGTAGTAGGTTACTGGGGAAATTTAAAAATCACTGCTGACATCCTTGAGGTCTATAACACACAAGACAAAAAAGAAACCGAGGAAATTGTAGCGATAGGCAACGTTTTTATCACGCGCGGTCTAAAGCGCGCCAAGGGAGATAAGGCCATTTATCTCGACAAGCTTAAAAAAATTATCTTGACTGGAACCCCAAAGGCGACCGCATGGGAAGAAGCTAATATGATCGAAGGCCGCGAGATGATTTTTCTTTTGGACAAGGATCGGTTTGTCGCGAACGACAGGGTGCGCATGAAAATTTACCCCAAGGATAAAAAAGAAAAAGTTAAACAAGCAAAACCATAAAAAATAAAACCAAAATTTTTAAAGAAAAATATTATTGTGCATGGACTGAAAATCCAAAACCTTGTCAAGGCATTCAGGTCTCGAAAAGTAGTGAACAGGGTAAGTTTGGAAATCAAGCAAGGAGAGATTGTTGGATTACTTGGACCTAACGGAGCAGGCAAAACCACGACGTTTTATATGGTGGTGGGGCTTACCCGCCCCGATGAAGGACAAGTAATTTTAAACGATGAAAATGTCACTTTTTTTCCCATGCACAAACGGGCTAAAAAGGGATTGAGCTATTTACCACAAGAGCCTTCAGTCTTCAGAAAGTTAACTGTCGAAGAAAATATTTTGGCTGTGCTGGAATCACAAAAAGTTTCTGCATTTGACAGGAAAAAAAAGGCTCGTTCTTTACTCCGAGAATTGAATATTTTACATATTAAAGATTCCATGGCCTATTCACTTTCTGGCGGCGAAAGGAGAAGAGTGGAAATTAGTCGAGCGTTAGCCAACTCGCCGCTGTTTGTTTTGCTGGATGAACCTTTTGCGGGAATTGATCCCATAGCTGTTGCGGATATCCAATCGATAATTTCGCAATTAAAAAAGAGAGGTATTGGCGTGCTCATAACCGATCATAATGTTCGCGAAACTTTGAGTATTACAGATCGAGCTTACATTATTAACGAAGGTGAAATTATTTCTTCAGGTTCACCTCATCAAGTCGCCCATGATGAAAAGGTAAAACGAATTTATCTGGGTGATCAGTTTTCATTTTAGTCGGAGAAAAATAATGGCGATGGAAATGAAAATGAATTTGAACTTAAAAATGAACCAGAAGCTGGTGATGACCCCTATGCTCCAGCAGGCCATCAAGCTTTTACCTTTGGCAAGACTTGAGTTGGCTCAACTGGTTAGGCAGGAAATCATCGACAATCCTGTTCTCGAAGAAATACTAGATGATGATGTCGACTCCCTGGATGAAAGAAAAAAAGATGATAACGACGAAGATTATGATTATGAAAACTCACAAGATTCTCAAGAACAAGAAATCGACTGGGACAGCTACTTTCAAAACAATATTGACCAGGGGATGTCAGCGGAAAGTTTGGCAGAAAAACCTTCTATCGAGGCTACCTATAAAAAAGAAATTTCATTATCCGACCATCTATATTGGCAATTAAATCTAACTATTGACTCTGATTGGGACAAGTTTATCGGTTCCTGTATTATTGGAAATATCCAGAAAGATGGGTACTTGGGTGCGGATTTATCCGAAATAGCTGTTACATGCCAAACGGATGAAGCCAATATTGAACGCGTTTTAAAGATAATTCAAAAGTTTGAACCTGTTGGCGTCGCGGCCCGATCGCTTCAAGAATGTTTGATGATTCAGGCAGAAGAGATGGCCCAAACGCATCCTTTGGTCAATAAATTAATAGAAAAGTATTTGGATCGCCTCGAGGACAGGTACTTGCCTAAAGTCGCAGCGGAATTAAAAACAGACCTTGATGATGTTATTGAAGCGCTCAAAATTATCAAAGAGTTTTCACCCAAACCAGGAATTGCGTTCAATTCGGAAACCGTAGACTACGTCAGACCCGATCTTGTCGTGATAAAAACCGATAAAGGCTATGATGTTTCGTTAAATGAAGATGGCATCCCAAATATAAAAATCAATGCCTTTTATCAAAATCTGTTAAACACCACAAAAGAAGGGAAAACGAAAGAATATTTGGATGAAAAATATCGTTCCGCCTTATGGCTGATTAAAAGCATCGACCAACGCAGACAAACTATTTACAAAGTGGGAAAAAGCATAATTAAACTACAGAAAAATTTTCTCGATCACGGACTTTCTTATCTACAACCTATGGTCTTAAAAGATGTCGCAAAAGATATAGAAATGCACGAATCAACAGTAAGTCGCATTACCACAAACAAATATATAGATACTCCGCAGGGAATTTACGAACTAAAATTCTTTTTCCATAGTGGCATAAAATCCTATATAGGAAACAGCCTATCTTCTATCAGAGTAAAAAACATGATTAAAGAAGTCGTTGCGGAAGAAGATAGCAAAACCCCCTATACTGACGATCAAATGGTTCAAGTGCTAATGAGGAAAAATGCTAAAATTGCCAGAAGAACTATTACTAAGTATAGAAAAGAGCTAAATATCCCTCCCGCAAGCAAGAGGAAAAAGATTTTTTAATTCAACAAATCTCTTTCATTTTTATTCAGAAAATATTTCAAGCATACGATAGAATAAATGTATGATTTACATATAAGAGAATAATATGAAATTGACCGTAACTGGAAGAAAAATAGAAATTACTGATGGTATAAGAAATCACTTAAACGATAAAATAAGTAAAACAATTGCGGATTTAGATGAAAGCGCAGACGTGCATATAGCCCTGTCCGTAGAAAAACACCGTCATTTCGCCGAAATCACATTAAAAACTAAAGGCATGGCTTTGCACAGTCATGAAGAAACCAAAGACCTGTATGCTTCCATAGACAAAGCTTTAGAAAAAATGGAAAAACAACTTCGAAAACACCGGGATAAAGCAAAAGAGGTAAGATTGAAACAAGGTTCCTAATAAAATTTTTAAATTTAATTAATCAGAGTTTAGAGAAAATAGAACAGAGAAAATGAAAATTGATGAAATACTTAAAAAAGAATCTGTGATCGCAGATTTATTAGGGGACAACAAAGTAGAGGTCATCAAGGAAATGACCCAGTGCTTGAAAAAAAATAACTTTATAAAAAATGATCAGGCCCTTTTCGAGACTCTGATGGAACGCGAGAAACTCGGAAGCACGGGAATCGGCGAAAACGTTGCTATCCCTCACGGCAAATCAGACGAAGTAAGAGAAATCATAACTGTTTTAGCAAGATCTAAGACTGGTGTGGAGTTTGAGGCCCTAGACAAAAAACCAGTTCATTTTGTTTGTATGGTTATTGCCCCCGCACACTCTACAGGACAGCATTTGAAGGTACTTGCAAGAATTTCCCGAATATTTAAAAATCAAGTATTACGCGAAGAAATTATGAAAGCCGGGAACTCTGATGGCATATATTCAATCTTGATTAATGAAGACTCTAAATTTATATAAAAAAAACATATGAAAGGAATAGCCGTATCCAAAGGTGTGGCTGTCGGAAAAGCATATTTGCTTGATCGCTTCAAACTCAGCATCCATAAACAAACACTCGAAGAGCATGAAGTAGAAAAAGAAATCGAGAGATTTCGCAACGCAATCGCGAAAACCAAGTTGCAAATGGCGGATATTAAAAATCGAGCAGAAAAAATTGCCGACAAATACGCGGTTATTCTAGATACCTACACCCTCCTTTTAGATGATGATATTCTGGTCAATGATACCATTAAAAATATAAGGGCCAATCGCACCAATGCCGAATGGACCTTAAATCAAACCCTGGAGACCTTCCTCAACCTTTTTGACAATATCAATGATGACTATTTAAAGGGGAAAAAGGATGATCTCGACTTGCTGGTACAAGCAATACTCAGAAATTTAATTGGTCATTCTCAGGAAACCTTGTCCGATATACATGAACCCGTTATCCTTGTCACTCATTCTTTAAGCCCTTCTGACACTTTGAGCATGCCAAGGAAATTTATAAAAGGATTGGCCACTGAAACAGGCGGCAAGACCTCGCATGTGGGAATATTTGCGGCAGCTTTAGGCATTCCTGCGGTCACTGGCATCAAGGAATTAACTTCACAAATAAACTCCGGCGATGAAATCATCGTGGATGGGATTGACGGTGAAGTGATAATCCACCCCACCGGTGAAAATACAGATCATTTTTTAACAAAGCAAGAAAACTACCGTAGATATGAAGAGAGGCTCCTAACTAATATTCATCAATCCGCAGAGACTCTGGACGGTTACCAAATTCATCTGCTGGCTAACATCGAATCCAATCAGGAAGCGAAGATTCTCAATAATTTTGGTGCGGAAGGAGTCGGCCTTTACCGGACAGAATTTCTTTATATGTCCGCGTCCACCTTGCCCAGTGAAAAGGAATTGTATGAAAATTTTAAGTCGGTTACTCAAGAAATAGTCGACAAACCATTGGTTATACGGACCCTGGATATAGGCATGGACAAGCAACTGGCGGGGATCCAGACCAATAATGAGGACAACCCAGCGTTAGGGTTAAGAGGAATCCGACTATCACTGGCTAAGCCTGATTTATTTTTTTCTCAGCTTAAGGGTATTTTAAGGGCCAGCTTTTATGGCAATGTAAAAATTCTTTATCCAATGATATCATCGGTCACAGAAATAATTCAAGCTAACGAGCTATTACAAAAGGCAAAAAATAATCTAAAAAATGAACAAATTCCCTTCGATGAAAAAATCGAAATCGGAGCAATGATCGAGACACCCGCTGCCGCTCTCTGCGTTGATCATATCCTGGATCATGTAGATTTTATCAGCATAGGCTCCAATGATTTGATTCAGTATCTTTTGGCTATTGATCGGGTAAATGAAGATGTTGCACACCTTTATCAACCTTTTGACCCCTCCGTGATAAGATGCTTGAAACAGATATTTGACGCTGCAAATAAAGCGGCCAAAAAGGTTTCAATTTGCGGAGAACTTGGAGGCGACCCCATGGCCACCATGCTGTTAATGGGACTGGGCAAAATAGACAACCTCAGTATGGAACCTCATTCAATCCCAAAGGTAAAAAAAATAATTCGCTTAATTAGATTGGAAGAGGCTCGCCAAGTGGCTGATCATGTGTTAAATTTAAGGTCAGTGGAGGAGGTAACACGTTTTATTGCAAATGAAATGCGTGCTAGATTTCCGGATGACTTTGATCGGGATCTTAGCTTCCAGGAAAAATTAAAACCTGCCTGATTTAATTCCCCTGATTTAATAGAAAATAAATCTGGTCTAATAATAAATTTTAAAAAAAAGGAAAGCTTTAATGAACCCAGGAAATTTTTTATTTACTTCGGAATCGGTGTCTGAGGGACATCCCGATAAAATGGCAGATCAGATTTCGGATTCTATTCTTGATGCGATTTTGGCGAAAGATCTTACAGCCCGCGTAGCTTGCGAAACTATGATCACGACAGGGTTCGTGGTGATCGCAGGAGAAATTTCTACAAACTGCTATGTAGAAATGCCCAAAATCATTCGCAATACCATTAAGAATATCGGGTATACCCAATCAGATATGGGTTTTGACTATGAAACATGTGGCGTCCAAGTGGCTCTTGACGAACAATCCAAAGATATTGCCAGAGGCGTAGATGACGATAAACATGAACAAGGTGCCGGTGACCAAGGAATGATGTTCGGCTACGCCAGCAAAGAAACCGCCGAACTTATGCCAATGCCCATTATGTATTCGCACAAACTGGTTAAAAAACTTGCGGATATAAGAAAAAAAGGCGCCCTCCCCTATCTTCGCCCTGACAGTAAATCACAGGTTTCTGTGCGATATGAAAATAATAAACCCGTATCTATCGAAACGGTTGTTATTTCGACCCAACACGACCCCAATGTAACCACCAAGCAAATAAAAGCCGATGTGACCGAGTTGGTTATCAACAAGGTGATACCAAAAAATTTGCAGCATAAAAAAATGAAGATACACGTCAACCCCACCGGGCGCTTTGTTGTGGGTGGCCCACATGGGGATTGCGGTTTAACAGGCAGAAAGATTATTGTTGATACATATGGAGGGTTTTCCCGTCATGGGGGAGGAGCATTCTCAGGAAAAGACCCGTCCAAGGTAGATCGGTCCGCGGCCTATATGGCGCGCTATATTGCAAAAAATCTTGTAGCGGCCAACGTAGCCAGCCGGTGTGAAGTTCAATTAGCCTATGCGATTGGTGTAGCTGATCCCGTTTCAGTTTGCATAGAAACCTTTGGCACTCATAATGTTGACCCGGGAATCCTGGAAAACCTGGTGCGC
>CAZMXD010000065.1:0-9703 GCA_964570185.1 uncultured Nitrospina sp.
AAAAAGTTCGACGCAAACCTTACTCGGTAGTTCTATTTGATGAAATTGAAAAAGCCAATCCTGATATCTATCATCTTCTTTTGCAGATTATGGACGATGGTCGTTTAACGGACAGCTATGGTCGTATTGTCGACTTTAAAAATACGGTCATCATTCTTACCTCTAATATTAGTTCAAGAATGCTTGAAAAAGGCACCAGTCTAGGGTTCCACAAAGATGATGAAGAGTTGAATTACGATAAAATGCAAAAGGAATTGAAGCAGGATTTGAAAAAAACATTCAATCCTGAGTTTCTAAACCGGCTAAGCGAAACAGTGGTTTTTCGGCCTTTGGAGTTAGAGAATATTGTCAGCATCTTGGATGTTCAATTGCAAGCTCTAAACGAGCAATTGATCCAGCAGGGTCTTACCTTGGATGTGAGCCCAGATGCTAAAAGATGGATTGCTGAAAAAGGGTTTGATGCCACATTTGGAGCTCGACCATTAAAGCGAGCAATACAAAAACATCTTGAAGATGTTCTGTCGGATGAGATGCTCAAAGGCCGTTTTAAAAATGGTGGCCTCATTGAGGTAAGTCTGCAAGAGGACAGCCTTGTATTTGTAGAGAAAACAGATGCGGTGAAAGTAGGATAAAAATTTATTTCGCTTACAAAAGCGCCAATGGAGAAAAACAAATAAAGTATTAAGTTTCAAAGGCTTGAGCCGAAGAAGCTTGATACTTTTTTTTGGCTAAAACTTGGGAAGTAAAAATATTTCAATAACTCTTAAAATTTCAGATACTTCTGGCAGAATGGCAAAACGTTCTCATCTAGTTTTTACGGCTATCTTAGCTTTAGTTTCCCTTATTTGGATTTTGCCTTTGTCTGCTCAGGAAGGCGAAGTTATTGAGTCATTAAAAATAGTAGGCAATAAAAGGATCGATGAATCGACCATCCTTTATTACATAAAGTCCAAACCAGGCACTGTCCTCTCCAAATCACAAATCCGAAAAGACATTGAACAAATCTTCAGCTTGGGGCAATTTAAGGATATCCAAGTGAGCACCCAGAGTCAGTTGGCAGGCCTTGAAGTTAAATTCATTGTTGAGGAAATTCCTTCCATTGGGGATGTGGAAATTCTTGGTAATTCCACTATAGATACTAATGATATTCGTGAAAAAATTGGTTTGCGAAGAGGGGCTACTTTTAATGAGCATCTTATTCAAGAAAGTAAAAAAGAAATTTTGAAAGCTTATAAAGAAAAGGGGTATTTTTTTGCGGAAACGCGTATCGAAACAAGCAGAGGTTCGGAAAACCTTGTTAATGTTGTAATAAGAATTCGTGAAGGAAAAAAAGTAAAGATAGAAAAGATTCGTTTTTCTGGCAATAAGGCTTTTAAGGATAAGAAGCTAGCTGAACAAATGGAAACCAAGGCAAGAACCTGGTATGACTTTATTGATGATTCGGGGGTATATCAAAAGGATGTTTTGAAACTGGATATGTTCCGAATTGAAGGATTTTATCAGGACAACGGTTATTTGCGCGCCAAGGTTTTGGAGCCTAGGATTGATGTCAATAAAAAAGCCCGACAAATTCATATCATAATCCCGGTAGAAGAAGGTTCGCAATACCGTATTAAATCTTTGGATATTAAGGGTGATGATACTATTCGCCATGATGATATTAAGAAAAGTCTGCTCACCAAAAAAGGCGAAATCTATAACGTGTCGCAACTTCGGCAGGATATTGTGACAGCAACAGATCTGTACTCTGCGAAAGGCTTTGCTTATGCGGACATCAATCCTATCACGGAAATTGATGATAAAGATCGAACGGTTGCCCTTTCCATAGATATCGATAAAGGTAAAAAAGTATATGTAGGCAAAATTAATATGCTGGGGAATATTAAAACCAAAGACAATGTTATCCGGCGTGAATTTAGATTAAAAGAAGGCCAGTTATTTGACGGCAGAAAGCTAAAAAGAAGTAAGCAAAGGATCAACAATCTGAATTATTTTGAAGATGTAAAAATTGATACTCAAAGAGGGGAAAGCCCGGAGTTAATAGATATCCTTGCTACTGTAACCGAAAAACCTACCGGGACCTTTACAGTTGGCGCTGGCTTCAGTAATGTTGAGAATCTTATTTTCACTACCTCAATTGCTCAGAATAATTTATTTGGAAATGGTCATCGGGTAAACCTCACGGCTTCTTTGTCCTCTATTAGAACAAATTTTAATCTTGGCTTGACGGAGCCGCGCCTCTTTGATTCTGAAATATCCGCCGGTCTCGATGCTTTTAATCAAGATCAGAATTTTTTAAGTTTTGATTCCTTGACAACAGGCGCAGGATTCCGATTTGGGAAAAACATTTCAGAATATGAAAACTTAGGTATTGGATATAGATTTGAAACGGTTGAAGTCACAGGAGTTAGCCTGGCCAATACTACCCAGTTTTTATTCAATGGTACTCGTACGACCAGCCGTGTTTCGCCAAGTTATATTTATGATACCAGAGATAATTTTTTAAATCCTTCTCAAGGATGGAGGCATGTGCTAAGCTTCGATTTTGCTGGATTAGGAGGTTTGAAATTCACTCGCTCCAGATATGAGATTACCTATTATCACCCACTGATAGAAAAGCTTGTATTTGGTGCGCATGCAAGAGTTAATTTTGCGGAAGGCTACGGCGGGGACACCCTACCGTCTTTTGAAAGATATTTTCTGGGCGGGCCTACTACTTTAAGAGGTTTTACTATTCAGGATATAGGGCCTAAAGACTCGCAAGGAAATCCTGTAGGGGGAAGTAAAGCCCTACTACTTAATTTGGAAATACAATATCCATTTACAAAATCAATCCGTGGATTTACCTTCTATGACAGGGGCAACGTCTATGGATCAGGGGCCAATATGGCAACTACGTCCAAAAATTTTGATTTAGCTGAAATGAGGCATAGTATAGGAGCTGGATTTCGTTTTATCAGTCCCTTTGGTCCGCTTGGTTTTGCCTATGGTATTAAACTTGATCCAAGATCTGGAGAAGCAAGTGGACAATTCCATTTTTCTGCTGGCAGCGCATTTTAATTTTAACCACAAGTTAAGGATTTGATTTATGCAGTTATTTTCTATTAAAGCTTACAAAGTATATTCTTTATTTTTCTTTATTGGCCTGTTTATTTTAGGTCCTTTGCAAATATCCTCCTTTGCCGCAGATAATAGAATCGGTTTTGTGGATATTCAAAAAGCAGTTCTCAGTACGAAAGAATGGAAAAAGGAATTTGAGGTTTTTAAGAAAAGTTTTGCAAAAGAGAAAAAGAAAATAAAAGCTAGGGAAAGTAGAATTAAAAAAATGTTGGGAGACTTAAACAAGCAAAATTTTGTAATGGATCCAGAATTAAAGAAAAAAAAACAAGAGAAATTTCGTAAAGAAAAAGTAGCTTTTGAAAGGTATGTGCAAGATCAAAATGCAGATTTTGGTAAAAGAGAAAAGGAAATAACCCAAAAAATTCTGCTTAAAATGATGACGATAATTAAAAAAATTGGAAAAGAAAAAAAATTCACAATGATTTTGGAACAGAAAGTTGTTCTTTATCATGATCTGGGAAATGATTTGACAGCATTGGCAACTAAGACCTACGATCGGAACAATAAGTAAACTCTACTTAGTTTGGCGTTTTTGTTCTTTGCCAGACATGATTTTAAGCTAATTTTGAAATGGCCGCTAAGTATTTTCAGAGGCTGAGTTGCCTATGATGGATATAAATGAAATAAAAAAAATCATTCCGCATCGATATCCGTTTCTCCTCGTTGATAGAATAATTGAATGTGATTTTGAATCCCGCATCGTGGGCATTAAAAATATCACAGCTGATGAACCTTTCTTTCAAGGTCATTTTCCGGAATTCCCGGTAATGCCAGGTGTTCTAATCATTGAAGCGCTTGCTCAGACTGCTTGTATACTTGGTTTGAAGATTTTAAAACTAGAAGGACAAGGCTCGGTTTTCTTCACGGGAATTGATGCGGCTAAATTCAGAAGGCCTGTGGTCCCAGGAGATCAATTGCGTATGGAACTAACAAAGATAAAGCATCGAAAATCCCTTTTCCGATTTGAAGGAAAAGCATTTGTGGACGATGTGCTGGCGACTGAATGCACTATCCAAGCTATGATGGGTAAAGATTGAGCTGAAAACATAAAATGTTTTAAGATTTTACTAGCCATGTCAGGACTTAAACCCAATTTAAAATTCAGATTCATTTTTTAACCTTGATCATTCATCCAAGTTCAGTAATTGACCCAAGTGCCATACTGGGAGAAGGTGTTTCCGTAGGACCCTTTTCTATCATTAGTAATGGGGTGAAAATAGGAAATGGAACAGTAATTGGTCCGCATGTTTTGATAGAGGCCAACACGACAATCGGGAATGCTTGCAAAATATTTCAAGGTGCATCTATTGGCGGCGAACCGCAGATCATGAACTTTGAGGATGTTCCGTCATCTGTAGAAATTGGAGATGGAACAGTAGTTCGTGAGTATGCGACTATTCACCGTTCGATGTTTAAAAAAGGTGTAACTCGAATTGGCAAAAATTGTCTGCTAATGGCATATTCTCATTTAGGCCATGATTGTAAAATTGGTGACCAAGTTATTATAGTAAATGGTACTGGTTTATCAGGGCATGTTACCGTAGAAGATCAGGCTTTTATATCTGGTTTAGTAGGTATTCATCAATTTGTTCGTATTGGAAGGAATTCGATGGTAGGAGGTATGGCTGGGGTAAATAAGGATGTTTTACCATTTTCGACTGTGGAAGGAACCCCTGCGCGCTTATTAAGCCTCAATGCAGTAGGGTTAAAGAGGGCTAATTTTAAACCAAATATCAGAGCGGCAATAAAGAAAGCTTTAAAAATAATTTCTCTTCCAGACCTTAATACCAGTCAGTCTGTGGAAAAAATAACTGCAGAAATTGAAATGTATGAAGAAATAATTTATCTTTTGGATTTTATTAAAAACTCCACAAGAGGAGTAACTAAGTAGTGAGCAAGGTAAGAGCTGGAGTCATTGGTGTCGGAAGGATGGGTACATACCATGTCGGTATTCTCTCCGAATTGGAAAAAGTTGAACTTTCCGCTGTGGTAGATATTGATTATAAGAGTAGGCAAGTAATCGAAAAAAGTTACCAAACACCGGGTTTTGATAATTATTGTGATATTTACGATAAGGTTGATGTTGCCGTGGTGGCGGTTCCAACTGGAATGCATTACCATATCGCTAAAGATCTGCTGAATGCGGGTATTCATGTTCTACTTGAAAAACCTTGCGCCAACAAACTGGATCACGCCCGTGAACTTTTTCAAATTGCTGAAGATAAGAATTTGACATTGCATATAGGACATGTGGAACGTTTTAACGGAGCAGTCCAAGAATTGCATAAGATTGTAGAAGCCCCTATTTTTGTGGAATGTAAACGAATGGGGCCTTTTTCAAATCGAATTAAGGATGATGGGGTTGTTCTCGATATTATGATCCATGATATTGATATTATTTTAAATTTAATTAAATCTAAGGTAGTCAAAGTCCATGTTCTGGGGTCCTCAGTTTTTTCTGATAAAGATGATCTTGTTAATGCACAGCTTAAATTTGAAAATGGGTGTATCGCTAATATTATTGCAAGCCGGGCGTCACAGAACCAAGTTAGAACCCTATCGGTTACTCAAAAAGATTCTTTTGTTGTTCTAGATTACACAGATCAGGAAATTTATGTTCATAGAAAATCTTCTTCGGAGCATAAATTAAGTAAAGATTCCTTAAGGTATAAACAAGAATCACTGGTTGAAAGAATATTTGTGCATAAAGAAAATCCACTTAAATTAGAACTACAACATTTTTTGGATTGTGCGACGAATGGTAGCCCGAGAAAAGTAGCTATTGATAATGAATTGTATTCTTTAAAGATTGCTTTGGATATTCTCAGTCAGTTTAAAAATAGTTCCGGACAATAGATCCTCAACTTTGGTCCCTGCGATTCTTGTTTTTCCTATACTAAGCTTTAGAAAAGCGTAAGGTTTGCATGTCCCTGATATCCTTCTTCCTATTTTATTAACAACTTTTCTTTTTTTAACATGTCATTCCATCCTACAAAAAAAATCGGATTGATTGCAGGGGCTGGGGAAATTCCAGTTTATTTCGCTAGAAAAGCCAGCCAAAACGGTACAAAGTTGATTAGTATCGGTTTCACCGATGAAATTCAAACTAGTCTGTCACCTTATTCAGAAAAATCATATTCATTTGGGGTGGGTGAACCCGGGAAAATTCTTGATATGCTAAAAAAAAATGATGTGGAAGAATTGTTAATATTAGGAAAGGTTGATAAGAGCACTATTTATAAACTTCAACTACCTGATTTAAAATTCATAAAATTTTTAAAGAATATTATTACTCATGAAGACAAGGTTTTGCTCCTGGGAGTAATTAATGAGCTAGAAAAAGAAGGTGTTCGTGTTCTTAGTCAGAAAGATTTTTTAGCTGAAATTTATCCTGGCAAAGGTGTTTTGACTCGTCGGAAGCCTTCCCCAAAAGAAATTGAAGATATTGAATTTGGTTTGCCTATTGCTCGAAAACTTGCGGATATGGAAATCGGACAGACTCTGATTATTAAAAACAAAACGGTGATTGCCGTTGAGGCATTTGAAGGAACTGATAAGGCTATCAAAAGAGGATGTGCACTTGCAAAAGATAATTGTGTGGTAATAAAGGTAAGCAGAACGAATCAGGATTATCGTTATGACAGCCCGGGAATTGGGCCAAAAACTATACAAACTTTGATAACTGGTGGAGCTTCTGTCTTAGCTTTAGAGGCAGAACGTGTGATGGCAGTTGAGCAGGAAAAACTTATTGAGATGGCCGATAAAGCCAAGCTGGCTATAACTTGCGTTTAGTACTGAGCTCCTCTTAAAAAGCAGTTGAGAATAATGGAAAAAGAAGACCCACATTTTCTAATTGTCGCAGGTGAAGCCTCTGGAGATTTGCATGGAGCAAAGCTTGTACAGTCTTTATTAGATATATACCCGAAGGCACGATTTACTGGTATGGGAGGTATCCGTATGCGGGAAGCTGGAGTTAATACCTTGTTTGGTATTGAACGCATGGGAACGGTAGGATTAGTAGAAATTTTTGAAGACTTTGGTCATTATTTTCAGGTCTACCTTGCATTAAAGAAAGAAATTGCTTCACGTAAATATACTGCGGTGGTTTTGATTGATTATCCTACCTTAAACCTTAGGCTTGCCAAGCAGGGGCGAAGATATGATTGCCCCGTTTATTATTTTATAGGTCCACAGGTCTGGGCTTGGAGAAAAGGCAGAATCAAAGATATACGGAAGTCAGTAAAAAAAATGTTTGTTATTTTACCGTTTGAAGAACAAATGTATCAGCAAGAGGGGGTAGATGCGGAATTTTTAGGTCACCCTTTTATTGATATGGTAAACCCGACTCGGACCCGCGAGGAAAGTTTGAAAAAATTTTCTTTGGATTCTAATTTAAAAACAGTGGGGCTTCTTCCTGGAAGTCGGATGAATGAAATAAATTTTTTATTTGATGAAATACTCGGAGCAGCAGAAAAAATTAAAATGAAGTTGGGTGCATGCCAATTTCTTCTTCCTATAGCTGAATCGATTGATTTTGATATGATTCATCGTAAATTGGCGCCCAATCCGCTAGGTATAAAAATTCTTAAAGGGGAAGCTTATGATGTAATGAATACGTGCGATGCTTTGATTTTAGCATCGGGCTCTGCGACACTTGAGGCAGGTATAATAGGATGTCCCATGGTGATTATTTACAAGCTTAATCCTTTGACCTATTGGTTGGCTCTAATCCTTGTGAACACTCCATTTTATGGATTGGTAAATATTATAGCGGGAGAGAGTGTTGCTCCAGAGTTGATTCAGAATGAGGCAAACGCAGAGAACATTGCCACTGAGACATTAAAAATTTTAAATAATCCTGAGTACTGTCAAGAAATCAGAAATCGGTTATTGATAATACGTGAAAAATTAGGTACTCCTGGTGTAATGAAAGCTGTTGCCACAAGCATCGCTGATTCTTTATCAAAGTTAACTCCACATGAAAAGATTTCTCTTTAATTATGTATTTCCCTACTTTCTATATGTAGTGGTTTGCCTTTGGTGTGCAACGCTTCGTAAGGAAAACCTGAATATTGAAGCGGAAGATAAAATTAAGAATTTAACGGGACCTTATATTCTTACGCTATGGCATGGGAAAATATTTTATCTATTTTATTATCTTAGAAATCGTCCCGACTATTTTTTATTAATCAGCCCGAGTTCAGACGGAGATCTATTGGCTAAGCTTGCTCGTTTGATGGGCTATTCCGTGATTCGAGGTTCCTCGTTTAAGAGAGCAGTGCCTGCTGCTCGCTCTCTAATTCGAGTTTTACGGGAAGGGCAAAGAATAATCATCATTGCAGATGGTTCCCGCGGGCCAAGGTGTGTGGCCCAATCTGGTTCCGTACAATTGGCAGGCATTACAAAACTACCCTTGTTTCCAATGACTTTTGGAGCAAAACGCAGGATGATCTTGAATACCTGGGATCGTTTTATACTTCCACTTCCTTTCACCCGTTGCAGTATTAATTTTGGGCCTCCTATTTATATTCCCTCACGTTCATCAGAAGAACTGGTGGAAGAAAAACGTGCTGAACTTGAAAACAGTTTGCAACAGCTTGATTTCGAAAGTGACCAAGCCTAAAAACGCTTAAAAATTAAACATTTTAAGGCAAGTTTTGTTTAAAAAATAGGCGCTGGTTCAGGTTTGAATTTGCCAGAGTGGTATGGTATAGTTCGTGCGCTTCTTAAACTCCTTTTAAATTTATAGCCTTATAGAGGAATACCTGAAAAGGTGTCATATCTTCTAATTGGCATGAAAATTGAACTCTATTATCAATAGTGTTTTTTATAAAAAGCTTATTCAGCAAGTCAATCAGGTTGCTTCAAGTAAATCTGATAGGGAAATCGTTAATAAATCCTGATCTAATTTGAAAAGTTAGCAAGAGGTTACTTATGAAAAAGGTTGAGGCTATTATCAAGCCTTTCAAGCTGGATGAAGTTAAAGACAAACTCAACGAAATAGGGATAAAAGGGATAACAGTTAGCGAGGTAAAAGGTTTTGGTCGGCAGAGAGGCCACACTGAATTATATCGGGGCGCAGAATATGTGGTTGATTTTCTGCCTAAGATAAAGATGGAGATCATTGTGAGTGATAATCAGACGGAGGATGTGATCAACACAATTATGCAAACTGCTCAAACTGGCAGAATTGGTGATGGAAAAATTTTTGTTATTGACCTTCAAGACATTATCCGAATTCGCACAGGGGAAAGAGGAGAAGACGCTATTTAATCTAATTAGAATTAGTTTTTTAAAGCTTGAAATAGTTTCGATGAAACCAAAGCATAATGGTTTTTATTCAGCAGGCGCAATGCGTTGCTGGATTTTTGCTTTTTGTTATAGTGAGTTTTAATTATTTAATTTTTGCAGGAGATACATTAATGACCCCCAAAGAGGCAGTAGAGTTTGCAAAAAAAAATAACGCACGAATCTTGGATCTGAAATTTATGGATTTTATAGGTTCGTGGCAGCATTTTTCAGTGCCCATCGGAGAATTAGAAGAAAGTCTTTTTGAAGATGGATTAGGATTTGATGGCTCCAG
>CAZMXD010000066.1:0-9168 GCA_964570185.1 uncultured Nitrospina sp.
TTGTCATCGTTGATGATGAAGATCGAGAAAATGAAGGCGATTTGATGATCGCGGCAGAAAAGATAACGCCTGAGCTTATCAATTTCATGGCTAGGTTCGGCCGTGGTTTAATTTGTTTAACGCTGACTGAAGAAAGAACTAGGGAATTAGGGCTTTCCATGATGGTGGATGATAATCAGTCTGCTTTTGAAACTCCTTTTACCATTTCTATTGATGCCCGCCATGGAGTCAGTACGGGTATTTCAGCTGCTGACCGTGCCCATACAATAAAAGTAGCTATTGATACGAAATCGATGAAAAGTGATCTAGTAAAGCCAGGTCATATTTTTCCTTTGAGAGCTAAGAACGGAGGTGTTTTGGTAAGGATGGGACAAACCGAAGCTTCTGTTGATATGGCGCGTTTAGCCGGGCTAAATCCTTATGGTGTTATATGCGAAATAATGAATGAGGATGGAACCATGGCTCGAGTTCCGAATTTGATAGAGTTTATCAAAGAGCATGGACTGAAAATGATTACCACTAAAGATTTGGCAGAATATCGGCTCATGAAAGAAGCCTTGGTGGAAGAAGTTACTTCGACCATTTTGCCAACTTATTCAGGAGAATTTAAATCTGTAGCCTTTAAAAATTTATTGGACGAACAAATTCATATTGCGCTGGTAAAAGGTGAAATAAAAAAAGATAACCCAACACTGGTTCGAGTACATTCGCAGTGCTTGACAGGCGATGTATTTGGTTCCTACCGTTGCGATTGTGGCGAGCAACTGCAAAAATCTATGGAAATGATTGAGCAAGAGGGAACGGGTGTTCTGCTTTATCTTTATCAAGAAGGTAGAGGTATTGGCATTATAAATAAATTAAAAGCCTATGCATTACAGGATGAAGGAAAAGATACGGTACAAGCTAATGAGGAGTTGGGATTTAAACCGGATTTAAGAGATTATGGGATTGGTGCCCAGATTCTTCGTAAGTTAGGGTTAAAAAAAATACGTATCATGACCAATAATCCGAGAAAAATTGTAGGATTGGAGGCTTATGGACTGCAATTAGTAGAGCGGGTTCCTATTGAGGTAAAGGCAAAGAAAGACAACCTCAAATATCTTCGCACTAAGCAGAAAAAACTGGGCCATATGTTTCAAAATATAAAGTAAGCCAAAATGGTTGAGATTTTAGAAGGAGATCAAAATGCCAGAGGCCTTAGGTTTGGGGTGGTAGTTAGTCGATTTAACGACTTTGTCACCAGTAACCTCTTGACGGGCGCGCTGGAGGTTTTAAATCAATCTGGTGTAGATGAGACAGATCTCAAAATTATTAAAGTACCAGGTGCTTTTGAGCTTCCTCAAGCAGCGAAGAAATTGTGCTCTACTGGTAATTACGATGCGATAGTTTGTCTGGGTGCGGTTATTAGAGGAGATACTTCACATTTTGATTATATATGTGCTGAAACCAGCAGGGGAATTGGCCAGATAGGCCTTGAGTTTAACGTCCCTGTTTTATTTGGTGTATTGACAACAGAAAACTTAGATCAGGCTATCGCACGTTCAGGTTCCGGAACTTCCAACAAAGGCCGCGAAACAGCTAAGGCTGCGATTGAAATGGCAACACTTTATAAAAAACTTTAAGGAAGAAAATGGGGAAACGCCGCGCAGCCAGGGAATTAGCCTTAAAGTTTTTGTATCAAACTGCATTCAATTCTGAAAATCCTGATTTAGAGTTGGATTCTTTTTGTGAAAGGTTAAACGCAACTGAGGAAATTCAGAGTTACACACAGGAATTGATTAAAAAACTTTTATTGCACGAAAAACAAGTCGACGAGTTATTAAAAAAATTTAGTACTAATTGGCCTCAGGATCGAATGGCAGTCATAGATAGGAACATACTGCGGCTTGGGATTTCTGAGCTTTTATTCGACTCAACAACTCCTCCGAAAGTAGTAATCAATGAAGCAATTGAAATAGCAAAAAAGTTTGGAACGGATGAATCACCAGATTTTATCAACGGAATTTTAGATCAGATATTTAAAGGTTCCAAGGTAGTTCCATAAAAGTCGCCCATGCGATATATTATTTTCTCAGACCTTCATAGTAACCTTGAAGCCCTAAAACAATTTGAGAAAGAAATCTCTTCCATCTCTTTTGACCGTCTGGTTTGCTTGGGGGATATTGTAGGTTATGGGGCCGACCCCAACTCTTGCGTTGATTGGGTTAGAAAACATGCGGATATTACTATTGCAGGGAACCACGATTTCGCCGTAGTTGATAAAACGGATGTTTCGTATTTTAATAATAATGCGATTGCGGCCTGTGAATGGACAAAAAAAAATCTAACACCTAAAAACAGAAGGTTTTTAGAATCACTGCCGATGGATAAGAAAGCAGACAGAATCTACTGGGTGCACGCATCACCTTACCAGCCTGAGAGATGGCATTATATAGTTAATAAAACAGGCGCGGAAAAGCATTTCAAGAGTTTTGATTTGCCTCTTAGTTTTGTCGGCCATTCTCATATCCCAGTCATCTTAGAACAAAACCCTAAAGGTATAATTAATTGCCATATTACGGATGTTTGTAATGTTAAAGCCGAAAACCGCTATATTTTTAATGATGGAAGCTTGGGGCAACCGCGGGATGGTAACACCCAACCTATATACATCCTTTATGATTCTGATGAGCGTATAGTCGAATTCAAAAGATTTAATTACGACTTCTCACCAACTCAAAAAAAAATCATTGAAAATGGACTGCCTACTTACTTGGCAGATCGTCTATCCTTTGGAAAATGAGGGAAAAAGCACATTTTTGATTTTGGAAAATCCTCTAGCCTTCCGTTAAACAAAGAAAAAGGTTTGTTGACCCCCACTACGGGGAAATGTTATATTTAAACCAAGAAACCTCAATAAAATTAATAACTTAAGAAAAACAATACCCATTTTTTAGATGGGATGGCTTGAATGCGTTCTCTAATTTCAAAGATATCTATATCGGTTTTTGTTTTTGGAATATTTTTTTTCCAGCCAAATCTAGTTTTTGCGGACTCGGCAGGTGACTTATATTTTTTAGCGCAAAAATCTTTTTACCAACTAAAGGCTTCTCCTGAAAAACAAAAGTTCAGGCACCACTGGATGAAAACTATAAAAATGTTTTCAAAAGTGGTAGATCATTTTCCCAAAAGTGGCGAAGCGTACAAGGCAGAATTCACAATAGGGAAATTATATGAAGGATTGAACGCTATTTCCAAAAACCCTGGAGACCTAGAAAACGCGTCATATCATTACGGTAAAGTTTCCACGAATTTTCCCGCTGGAAAGCTTTCGGATGATGCTTTATTTAGGATTGCAGAAATTTATCTGATTAAAAGGAAAGTTTCGTCCGCATCCGAAATATTTAAGCAAATTGTTAAAAAATATCCGGAAGGGGATCACGCTAAAAAAGCACAGAAAAAATATAAAAGAATTAAAATGGTAGCTAAGAGTAAAAATGCAGAGAAAACAGTTCTTGTGAGTATTCATAGGCAGCCAAAACTAAATCTCGTGGCTAAGCGGGATTTGGCGTTGAAAAAAGTGGCTTCTGTTTCTTCTGTCAAGGGTAACGAAAGGATTATTCCAAGATTTAAGAAAAAAACTCAAAAAGAGAACCCAAAAAAACAGGTCTTAAACAAAAGCATCCTATCTTTAGGTGCTACACCCATCAGGCACGTTTCAAAAAAAGCTTTAAAACCAAATATTAATGTTCCTAATTCTGTCCCGTCTAAAAAGATAGTAAAAATCAAAGATGGTTTTGGAAGGGGGTATTTATATAACCCTAAAATTCCTCAGAACAAAAAAGTTGAAGCGCCTTTGATTGTTGTTGATGCTGGACATGGTGGTAAGGATGATGGTGCCATGAGCGCCTCAGGTATCAAGGAAAAGGATATAAATTTAAAAATATCTAAGCATGTTAAAACCATTCTTGTGAGTCGATATAAATATCGAGTGGTGATGACGAGAAAGGATGACACGTTTATTCCATTAAAAGATAGAAGTAAAATATCAAATAAGAGAAATGCGGACTTATTCGTATCCATACATGCCAATGCAGCAAAAAGAAAATCAGCCCACGGTATTGAAACTTACTTTCTTGGTACATCTCACAATGAACAGGCCTTGGCAACTGCAGCTCGGGAAAATGGAGATTTGGTGAAATCAGTAAATGATGATCAGGTACAGCAGATTCTTGCTAGTTTGATTACTACAACTAAAATTAATGATTCATCCAGGTTGGCTGGACGTGTTCAGGAAAATCTTTATAGAAGATCGAAAAAGACAAATCGTAACGTAAAAAACTTGGGTGTTAAAGAGGGCCCATTTTATGTACTTCATGGTGCCAATATGCCTAGTATTCTTGTGGAAGTCGGGTTTTTAACCAACCTGAAAGAGGCTAAAATGCTCGCTAAGTCAGAATACCTTTACAAGTTAGCATCTTCTATTGCGGAAGGAATTCACAAGTATATGAAGGATAAAGACCCTTCTATTTAAACTAGTATGTCATCCCTCATAATTGCCATTGTTGGAAGAGCCAATGTTGGCAAATCTACTTTATTCAATAAACTCACTCAAAGTCGTACCGCTATTGTCAATGATACGCCAGGTGTGACGCGAGATAGGATATACGGCACGGCAGACTTAGGGAACCGCACCGCAATGATCGTTGATACAGGTGGGATTGATGTAGATCAGAGCAACCCGATAGAACTCCAAGTGGTTGAACAGGGAAAATGGGCAAGAAATGAATCTGACTGTGTAATCGTGGTTGTAGATAACCAGGCTGGCTTCATGCCGCATGACCGTGAAATGGTCGATGAAATACGAAAATCTGGAAAACCTTTTGTAGTCGCAGTTAATAAAATTGACTCGCCAACTAAGCATTATATACATCCAGATTTCAATGCGTTGGGTATTGGTAATTTGTTGCCAGTTTCGGCGGAACATGGTCATGGGCTTTATGAATTGATTGAAACTGTGGCCGACCTTCTTCCTGAGAATTTTGAACATAAACAGGAAAATAAGGCAATAAGAATTGCCGTAATTGGGAAGCCTAATGTTGGCAAATCATCGTTAATAAACAAACTTCTAAATTCTAGCCGTTGTATTGTCTCAAATATTCCAGGAACGACTCGGGATTCAATTGATACATTCCTTCAAGCAAATGGGCAGGACTTTGTACTGATAGATACTGCGGGTATTCGTAGAAAAGGTAAGACTAAACAGGTGTTAGATAAATTTAGTGTAATCATGGCACTAAAGGCATTGGATCGATGTGATGTGGCAATTTTGCTGTTAGATGCAATGGAAACGATTACAGACCAGGATGCCACGGTGGCTGGGTATGCTTTGGACCGGGGTAAGGCCTGCATTATAATTGGAAATAAATGGGATTTGATGCGAGAAAATGACGTATCATTTGAAGAGTTTGAACAAAAAGTGCGTTGTAGACTTAAGTTTCTAGATTTTGCTCCTATTTTAACGGTATCCGCAAAATCAGGTATGCGAATTGATAAAATTTTACCGCAAACGGAAAAGGTTTTTTTGGAATATTCTAGAAGAATAATAACCAGCCAAGTGAATGATTGTTTTGAAAAGGCTATTCAAAGAAATCCGATGAGTAGTTACCGTGGAAAATTTTTGAAGATGTTTTATGCGACTCAAATTAAAATTCAACCCCCCACTTTTAAATGTTTTCTGAATTTTCCAGAAGCGATTCATTTTTCTTACCGACGTTATTTAGTAAACAGTATTAGAAAAACATTTGGTCTGATAGGTACGCCTATTCGGCTAATTTTATCAAGGAAAGAGGGGCATTAAAGACAGTTAAAGTTTGTTTCTTATAAAAATTAAGCTTCAGCAGGTTTTTTCGCTAACCTCAATGAAATGAATTGCATACCTGTACATGTCTAGTATTTATTATGGACTTTGCTTCTTCATATTTACTAAATCCCCGATTTAATTGTTTTTTTTGTTAACTTCGTATTCATAAATCTTTGACTTTTCCGTCGAAATTTGGAATGGTTAAGGCTCTAAAAAATGTTGGATTAAGATTATTTGTGGTGTTTTAATTCCTGATAAATAGGTTGGCATATTTACCAAGCGAGGAAATATGAAACAATACAAACTTCAAGACATCCGCAATATAGGTTTGGTGGGTCATGGTGGCTCAGGTAAAACCTCGTTGGCCGAATCTGTTTTGTTTTTGACAGGGGTTGTTGATCGTTTGGGCAAAGTGGGTGATACTTCCTCCGTTATGGATCATGATCCGGATGAAATAAAACGTGGCCATTCGATAAATTCTTCCGTGGCTTTTTGTGAATTCAATTCAACAAAAATTAACCTTATTGACACCCCGGGAAGTAGTAATTTCATAGCTGATACGCCAGCTGCCTTAAGAGTTGTTGATGGCCTAGTTTTTGTTGTTAGTGCTATTGAAGGAGTACAATTCTATACTGAAAAAATATGGAAATGGGCAGATGAATTAAGTTTGCCTCGGATAATTTTTTTAAATAAGATCGATCATGAACGAGCTAATACAGGTCCAATTTTAGAAACTATTAAAAATAAATTTAAGATAACCCCGATTTTTATCCACCTTCCTCAAGTAACCGGAGACAATTTTTCAGGAATTGTTGACTTGATAGAGAACAAGTTTTTTGCCTATGATAATGATAAAAAAGGTAAAGGAAAACTAGATGATGTGCCTCCTGGTATTTCCGAAGAAATTGAGATTAGTCATGGGGAATTAATGGAAGCTGTTGCGGAGGTTGATGATGAATTGATAGAAAAATATCTTGAAAGTGGCGAGCTAACGGAAGAAGAGTTTTCTCGTGGACTAAAAGAAGGCATTCAAAATGGTCAGTTAATCCCTGTTTTGTGTGGGTCTGCGTTAGAAAATATAGGTGTAGACCTTTTGTTGGAATCTGTTGTTAAATATCTTCCCTCTCCTGACAATCGGACTCCTGTAAAAGCTAAAAAAATTGATGATGAAACAGAAATCATTCTATCCGCAAACAATGGTGAGGTTAATTCCGCTTTAGTTTTTAAAACAGTTGCAGACCCTTATGCTGGCAAATTAACGCTCTTTAGAATGTTTTCGGGGACTATTAAGGGAGATTCTTCCATTTATAATTCATCCAAAAATGTTTCTGAACGTATTGGGCAACTTTATATGTTGCAGGGTAAAACTCAGATCTCTGTTTCTGAAATTTCAGCGGGAGATATTGGTACCGTAGCTAAGCTTAAACAAACCATTACTGGAGATACTTTTTCCAGTTCAAATGAAAAAGTTATTTTTCCTTCTATTGCTTTTCCGCTACCAGTATTTTCAAGGGCTCTACTGCCAAAAACCCGGGCAGATGAAGAAAAAATTAGTCAGGCTCTGCAAAGGCTCACTGAGGAAGATCCTACTCTTAAAGTTGAGCGAAATTCTCAAACTGGTGAGTTGTTAATTTCGGGCTTGGGGCAAGTTCATTTTGATGTCTCCTTGGAAAGGTTAAAGGCTCGCTTTGGAGTTGAAGTAGATGTTAAAGCACCGCAAATTCCTTATCGCGAGGCAATAAAAAGTACGACCAAGGTGCAGGGAAAATATAAAAAACAAACTGGTGGTAAAGGACAATTCGGTGATACTTGGATAGAAATTTCCCCTTTAAAAAGAGGGGAAGGTTTTGTATTTGAAAACAAGATAGTCGGTGGAGCGATTCCAAAAACTTATATCCCTGCTGTTGAAAAAGGAATTGAAGAAGCCATGGCAAATGGGATCATAGCCCATTACCCGATGGTTGATGTTAAGGTAAGTTTGTATGACGGTTCATACCATAACGTTGATTCCTCGGAAATGGCCTTTAAAATTGCTGGTTCTTTGGGTTTTAAAAAGGGAATACCAGATTGCAAACCTATTTTAATTGAGCCGATAATGAATATGGAAATTGTGGTTCCAAACGATCAAGTTGGAGATATTATGGGGGATCTGAATTCCAAAAGGGGAAAGATTCAAGGAATTGATCCTGGCGAAGATATACAAACGATTCGTGCCCATGTACCTATGGCAGAAGTATTGAATTACGCGGCGGACTTAACTTCAATGACTGGTGGGAGGGGAATGTTTGTCATGGAGTTTGACCATTATGAAGATGTTCCTGATCATCTTATGAAAAAAATAGTTGAGAATTCCAATAAAGATTTTGAAGAGAAACATTGATCAGGAAAATAGCAATTTAAACTTTAGCTTCCCATTTTCGAGGTAGTTATATTGAAAAAAATAGATTCAAATGGAACCCTTGTTAAAGCTGATATAGTAGACTTGGTTTATGAAAAGGTAGGGTTTACCCGCCATGAAGCGGCTCATGCTGTAGAGATCATATTCCATGAAATAAAAAATCACCTTGCTCAAGGTGAAAATGTTCGAATATCAAGATTTGCCAGTTTTATTTTGAGAAAAAAAAATGCTCGCAGCGCACGGAACCCTAAAACGGGAGAATCAATTAGAATAAATGCTCGAACCGTTTTAACCTTCAAGCCTAGTAAACAATTACTTGCCTCTACAGACCAAGGCCCATATGAAGACACCCCCGATTCCTGATAAATTATTTTTTAAAATTGGCGAAGTTGCTGACTTTGCTGGTATAGAGCAACACGTGCTTAGATATTGGGAGGAAGAAATTGAATCTCTTAAACCCAAAAAAAATAAATCTGGCCAAAGACTCTACCAAAAAAAGGATCTTGAGTTGATTTTAGAAATCAAGCAATTACTTTACTCAGAAAAGTTTACGTTAGCTGGTGCCAGGAAAAAATTAAAGCAAATCAAGAAAAAAGAAGTTCAATTGGATATTGCTTTTGATCGGGCGGACTTTATTGAATGGAAAGAAGAGATTAGGCAGGACCTGGAATCTATATTGAACACGCTTGATAAAATGGGTTGAGTTATCAGGAGTAAAAAAATTTGAAACATTCCTTACCTGGGTCAGGAATGTTTCAATGGTAAAATTTATTAAGAGAAAGCCTTTTTAGCGACCTCTACTAATCCATCCAAGGTTCTACAACCTAGAAGCTCCGCATCTTCTCTGGCTAATTGCTCGCCGTTTGCATCAATAGCAATAACCGCACGATTGAGATAACGGCTTTTTTCTCCTTCCAAAGTCAGTTGA
>CAZMXD010000067.1:0-9131 GCA_964570185.1 uncultured Nitrospina sp.
CAATGGAAACCAAAGATACTCTCAATTTACCGGAAACCGATTTCCCAATGAAAGCCAGTCTTACGAAACGTGAGCCCGAAATGCTGGAATGGTGGGCGAAAGAAAAAATCTATGAAAAGATACGTAAATTATTAAAGGGAAAAGAAAAATTTGTTTTCCACGATGGCCCCCCCTATGCCAATGGAAATATTCATATGGGACATGCGCTCAATAAGATTCTCAAAGATTTTATTGTAAAGATCATGAGTATGAAGGGTTTCGACGCAGGGTTCATACCTGGTTGGGATTGTCATGGTTTACCTATTGAGCATCATGTGGGTAAGAAGCTCAAAGAAAAAAAAATGAGTCTCGAAAAAAGTGCGATTCGAAAGCAATGTCGTTCCTATGCACAGGAATATGTCGAGATCCAAAGAGAAGAATTTAAAAGGTTAGGTATTTTTGCTGATTGGGAAAACCCTTATCTAACTATGGATTACTCCTATGAAGCAAGCATTGTTCGTGAGTTTGGTAAGTTTGTAGAAAAAGGCATGGTCTATAAAGGTTTGAAACCGGTTCACTGGTGCACTTCTTGCCGTACAGCCTTGGCGGAAGCCGAAGTTGAACACGCCGATCATACTTCTCCCTCCATTTATGTAAAGTTTCCGATTAAATCCGGTGTGCCTGAAAGTATCGGGAGTTTTGGTAATGCTCATATGGTTATTTGGACAACGACCCCGTGGACCTTGCCGGCCAACTTGGCTATTTGTTTGCATCCTGAGTTTCAGTATTTGGCCGTTGCTGTGGGGGAGGATGTTCTTGTGGTGGCGGAAGATAGATTGTCATTCTTAATTATGGAATGGGACATTAAGGAATATAAAATTCTGGGTAATTGCAAGGGAGAAGACTGGGAACACGCGGTATGTCAGCATCCTTTCATCGATAGCAAATCAAAAGTCATTTTAGGGGATCATGTCACTTTGGAGCAGGGTACGGGCTGTGTTCATACGGCTCCCGGGCACGGACAGGATGACTATATTGTCGGTTTAAAATACGGTTTGGAGCCCTATAACCCGGTCGATGATGGTGGTATATTTCGGGATGATGTAGAACATTTTGCGGGAATGTTTGTTAGAAAGGCCAACCCCGAAGTTATTCAAAAATTACAAGAACATGGTTTCTTAGTTCATCACGAAGACATTAAGCATTCTTACCCACATTGTTGGCGATGTCACCAGCCTGTAATTTTTCGCGCTACTAATCAGTGGTTCATCTCGATGGAAAAAGATGACCTTCGTAAAAAAGCTTTGGCGGCAATCGACAGAACAAAATGGATTCCAGATTGGGGTAAAGGCCGTATTTATAGCATGATCGAGAATCGGCCAGATTGGTGTGTTTCTAGGCAAAGAGCGTGGGGTGTTCCCATTACTTTATGCACCTGTATGCAATGTGGTGAACCTGTGAATTCGAAAGAAGTATTTGAACGTGTTGCGGATGGGGTGGAAGAAGAGGGAGCGGATTTTTGGTTTGAAACACCTGTTGAAAAGTTGATTGCAAAAGGAACTCAATGCAAAAATTGCGGGCATGATAAATTCAAAAAGGAAAATGATATTTTAGATGTTTGGTTTGATTCGGGAGTGAGTCACGCGGCGGTGCTGGAAAAAAGTCCTGACCCGACCTGGCCAGCCGACTTATATTTGGAAGGTAGCGACCAGCACCGGGGATGGTTTCATAGTTCTTTACTCGAGGCCATTGGCACTCGCGGTAAAGAACCATATAAATCCGTTTTGACACATGGTTATGTGGTTGATGGCAAAGGCAAGAAAATGTCAAAATCCGCTGGCAATGTGATAGCACCAAAAAAAATAATTGATCAACACGGTGCAGAAATTTTGCGACTGTGGGTGGCTTCAGAGAACTACCGAGAAGACATTCGGGTATCCAATGAAATTTTAAAAAGATTAACCGAATCTTATAGAAAGATTCGTAATACTTTTCGTTATCTTCTTGGCAATCTGCATGACTTTGACCCTGTTGTCGATAGTGTGCCGTTAGACTCATTGTTGGAAATTGATCGCTATATTTTAAGCAGGTTTAATATTTTAAGAAATAAGATACTCTCCGCTTTTGATAATTATGAATTCCATACTTTTTACCATTCTTTTTCTAACTTTTGCGTGGTCGAACTCAGTGCATTTTATCTCGATATATTGAAGGATAGATTGTATACCTACCCAGATAAATCGGAGGGAAGAAGGGCCGGTCAAACAACTCTCCATATCCTGTTGATGGGCATGGTTCGATTGATCGCGCCTATATTAAGTTTTACCGCTGAAGAAATCTGGGGTTTTATTCCCAAGGGCAGTGCTTCTGAAAAAAGTGTTCATCTAACTTTGTTTCCAAAAAACGAAGATATAAATTTTAATAAAGAACTTACTCAGCGCTGGGAATTATTGGTTCAGCTTAAGGGGGAGGTTAGTAAAGCTTCGGAAGTAAGTCGAAGAGATAAAATTATCGGTCACTCGTTGGACTCTGTCGTTAAACTTGAGCTTCCCGAAGATATTAAAAAGATAGTTAGCGCATACGCCGAAGAATTAAAATTTATTTTTATTGTTTCAAAGGTGGAGTTAGTGGATATTTTAAATAATAGCGATAAGGTTTATGTAAGTGATTTATTGCCAGGTGTAAAAATATTTACCGAGAGGCATTCGGGACAAAAGTGTGAAAGGTGTTGGCACTATTTTAATGCGGCATCTAATAATAAGGACAACTTGAATTGCCAGCGTTGTCAGGACCATTTACAAGCTACGGGAGAATAGGGTTTGGGAAGTAAATATCTGTTTTTATTTGTAATCTCAAGTGCGTTGATTATCATCGATCAATACACGAAGTTCATGATCACCTTACATATTCCCCTGAACTATTCTGTGAAAGTTGTTGAGGGTTTTTTTAATCTAACTCATATTCGGAACTCGGGTGTTGCTTTCGGAATATTTTCTGACCAGCAATCCGAACTAAAGCCCTATTTTCTGATATTTGTTTCGATAATTGCCATTATGGCCATCTTGATAATATTTCACCAAACAGGGAAAGAAAAGCGAATGGTTCAAACCGCTTTGGTTTTAATTTTTAGCGGAGCAATCGGGAACCTTATTGATCGAGTTCTACACAAAGAAGTTATAGATTTTATCGATTTATTTATAAATAATCAGCATTGGCCCGCATTTAATATAGCTGACTCTTGTATTACTATTGGAGTGATGTTTATGGCGGCAGATATGCTTTCAGGTAAAAGCTCACCCGTCCCTCCCGAGAACCCTATTTAACAAAAGTTATTGTGGATAACAAAATAACCAGAAAGCCTATTAAAATAGTAATGGTCCGCCGTGGGGCCGGAAACATTCTTAATGTTCCAACGGAAAAGCTTAAGACATTTATAAGAAAAAAGGCATTATTGGGTACTGATGAAATTTCAGGTGACGGGAAGAATTGGATTCAGATCGACCGCCATTACCAGTTACGAAAATTCTTTTCTGAAAATGCTCAAGAAAACACCGCCCAAATCCACAAGCCGATATTGAGCGATGAGTTAGAGGTTTCGGAAATTTCCGAGGAAATTGAAAATAATTTACGGCAAGTATCGGATCTTTTAAAAGAAATAAATGGATAAAAGGTTATTCATTGGGATAACTTAAGATTATTTGCGATACCCTCGTATTCTTTGAACTCTAAAGGATCTATGGCAGATGGATAAACTACGTTGACGAATTTTTCGGCTGCTTCGGATGAACGGTGCATGGTCAAGGCTACTTCATCTTTAAAAATCATCGTGTGCAGGAAGGCGTAGGGATTTAATTTTTCTTGTTTGGCAATGTAAAATAAAGTTCCCTTTTCGTGTTCTTTGACATATTCCACTAGGTTTTCAATGGCTCGCTTGCATTTGTCTATTGTTTGTGGACGGACTTGATAACTGGCTGTAATTATTATTGGCATTATTTTTTTTCTTGAGTTTTAGAATTTAGGAATAAATATAACCGACGACTGCCGGTAAAGGAGAACAAATAAGGGGATTTATTTGGCGGTGACGTTAGCCGCTTGCGGGCCTTTAGGTCCTTCACTTATTTCAAACTCAACTTCTTGGCCCTGGCCTAGGGTTTTGAACCCTTCGGATTCGATCGCGGAAAAATGGACAAATATATCTTTTCCGTCATCTGTTTGAATAAATCCATACCCTTTTTGGTTGCTGAACCATTTTACTTTCCCATTAACCATCATTTGCCCTTTCTTTTAATGGTAAGCACCTGTTCTTTAGCATAGGATTTTAATTTATGTCAAGAATTTTTGTTATCACAAAAAATTTTTAAATTTCTTGAACGCTAACAAAGCATTGAAAAATAAAATATTATAAATGTCTTTTAGAATAGGATCAGACTATGACCTTGTACCATTTTTTACTGGTGGTTCCCCAAAATCGATTTTGTGAGCAAGAATTATATGATTTAAAAGGGGTGTTGAATCAAGGGTCAGGTAAATGTGTGGTTTTATCTAAGTCTGGTAAAGAAGGAAAAGGAGAGGATAAAACCATATTACAACCCGATGGGATGCTGGTAGATTGGAATCGACATTTAGTGGGTAAGCAAAAATATGATGCTGTTGTTGTTATTGGCGGTAAGGGTTCTCGCAGTTATATTTGGGAAGATCCAATATTACCCCAAATTCTTACGGATCATTTTAGGGCTAATAAAATATTGGGCGCTTTTGATTTATCCGTCGTCGCGTTGGCGCGTGCAGGACTAATTTCTTCATGTGAGGTGTCTGCCCCTAATGAAGAAAAATGCCTGAAAGAACTCGAAGAGGCCGGGGCTTTCCCTGAAGAAAAAGCTCTGGTTGTTGTAAATAAAATAATTACTTCAAATGATACGAGTTCTGGAAAAGCTTTTGGTGAAATAATACTCAAGCTTTTGGACAATTAATTGTAAGGGTAGTTTTTAGGCGTTCCGAAAAATGGGCGCAATCTGATTAACGATAATTTGTGAAAGTCATATCGATCCCAAAATCCTTTTTTTTGAGACCTGCTATGACAGATTGCAAATCATCCTTGTCTTTTCCTGTTACTCTTAATTGGTCATCCATAATCTGAGCTTGGATTTTTTTGAGACCCATAGATTTAATGTGCTTTACAATTTCCTTGCCTTTTTCCTGCGGGATTCCTTGCTGGATTCTGATATTTTGTCTTACCGTATCCCCTGACGCAGGCTCAACATTTCCATAGTCCAAAGCTTTAATAGATACTTTTCGTTTCACCAATTTTCCCTTTAGTATATCGACTACTGAATTTAGTTTGTGGGCATCGTCAGAAATAATTTTCACTTCAGCTGTCTTCATATCAATTTCTACCTGGCTTTTACTTCCTTTAAAATCAAATCGCTGGCGAATTTCCAGCATGCTTTGATTACACGCATTTTGAACCTCGGCAAGGTTTGTTGCAGAGGTGATGTCAAAAGAACAGCTTTTTGAGGCCATGAAATCTTCCTTTTTGAGTTCGAATAAATTTGAGTTGTTGAATTGAACTTTTTAATAAATTTGAAAAAAATCAGGCCCTGTTTAATTAGTTACTAATTTTTTAAAGCATTGATTTTAGTTTTACGCGGTAATGAAAAGCTGCTATTTTGATTTCGCTTATTATTGAATTAAAGATTTTGAAAATTTAAATTTTGGAAAATATAACATGAATTTAAATGGAAACCCTATTTTAATCGAATTAGCAGAACAATTACCACCAAACTCTAAAATTTATAAATTAATTATGACCGGCACAAATTACCCCTTAATTATTGGTCAGGCCAAGGAAGATTTCTTTTGTTTTGGTGATATGGAAAATGAAGTTAAGGATGGGATGAAAGGAATAAATATACTAAAGCAGAATGGCTATGAAGAGTGGCTCCATGATAAGGAAGATGATGATCGCCTTAGGATTTGCGGTGTTTTACAAATGATTTCTGAGCTTTCAGAAGAGTTAAATGATGAGTAGCATTTTTAAAATAATCGTCAAAGGAAAGGAAGCTCCATGAATTTATTTTTTACCACTTTGGCATTTTTGATCGGGATTTTATTGCCGATTCAGGTGGGTATTAATGCAGAACTTGGAAAGTTTATTAATAGCCCGATTCTGGCAGCATTTATTTCCTTTTTGGTGGGCGGGTTTTGTTTGCTTGTGGGTTCTTTTGCGGTCAAAGCCCCTTTCCCGACCTTGAATCAGGTTGTTTCACTTCCATACTGGGCCTGGACTGGTGGATTGATAGGTGCAGGCGCTGTATTTGGGTCTATTGTCGCGGGGCCGAAAATTGGGGCATTGGTACTGGTTAGTTTGTTGCTTACAGGCCAACTGGTTGCTTCTATCTTAATCGATCATTACGGTTGGTTGGGCTTTTCGGTTCAAAAAATTGATTTTCAAAGGTTACTTGGAGTTGTTTTATTGGTGGGTGGGTTTTTACTCATTCGGAAATATTAAAATAGTTAAAAAAGTGTTAAGATTCTCGGCGCAATACTTTTAGGACAATTTGTTTAACTTATAACTTCACCTAATCCGCTTTTTCTTAAGTTAGTATTCAATAAATCTATTCAATAATTCTACAACCACTTACATTTTAAAATTTTACATGCTGAATTCGTTAACTCCTGTATGCATAGCCTCATAATATCCTAAAATCGAACCTATTTTGGTGTTTTAGGTTTCTTTATCAAATATTTATAATTTTATAACTCGATCCTTATCTTAAAACGAACTAAAAATTATATCCTGGGCCAAGTTAATAAAAATCAATTTTTTAAAATAAGGGGTTTTGAGATGCGTTTGGTAATAGGATTAGTTTTTTTATTGATTCCTTCTTTGGCTTTGGCCCATTCAGAAGAAGCTACTGCGGATAAGGTTAAAGCTCTGGAAGAAAAGGTGGAGAAATTAATGAAGGATATGCCTAAATTAAAAGATAAATCCTTTGATGCCCACGGAGTAAAAAAACAAGGCACTAAAAACCCCTACTACCATAAAAAGGGATTTCATTATGAATCGCAGGACGGTAAGTTCTCAACTAACCTTCAATGGCGAGCCCAAATGAGGTTTCAAACACCTCGCCGGGGTGATCCGACAAAAGCGACTGAAATTTCGGGTACGAAATCAATTAATAATTTTGAGTTGCGTCGGGTCCGTATGAAAATTGGTGGACATGGCTATAAATATGTAAAGTATTATTTTGAAATTGATTTACAGCCTTCACGGTCCATCACCGGCGAATCTCACAGTTCTACCGCAAGAGTTATTGATTGGCGGCTTGATGTTCAGCCTTATGAGTGGTTGGGCTTCCGGCTTGGTCAATGGAAAATCAATTACAACCGGGAACGTGTTGATTCTTCAGGACGACAACAATTTGTAGAGCGTTCCATTGTGAATGAAGTTTTTACAATCGATCGACAAGTGGGTGTCTTACTTAAGGGCCGTTTGAATAAAGGAACCGCTGCAGATTTCAGATATTATACGGGTATCTTTAATGGTGAAGGTCGTTCAGTAAACAACAACAATAAAAATATGATGAAAATGGCACGTATCCAGTGGAACCCTTTGGGTGTAGATTTGAAATGGAGACAATCCGATGTTAAACGCCATAAAAAGGCCGGCTTGTCCATTGCCGGTGCCTGGGCTGGAAACAAGGGTAGCTGTACCAAATGGAGTTCATCAGGTTGCGGATCGTTAGATTCAGTTGCTGCAGATACTAGCAATCCTGACAGATATGAAATTGATCAGTACTTATTTGAAGTTGCTTACAAGTATCAAGGTTTCTCATTACAACATGAATATCACTGGAAAGAAATTAAAGATGATGAAGCTAATCTTACGCATAAATTTGACGGTGCATATGTTCAGGCAGGTTACTTTTTGAATGAAATCAACCCATCCATTCCAGAAGAATTAGAACTGGGTTTCAGGTATGCATTTGTTAACGAACCAGACAATAGCGATACTTCGTTAGACAATAAAAGACAAGAATATACATGGGTTGCTAACTACTTCATTGCCGGACATGGTAACAAAATTACCGCGGATTATTCCATTTTAACTTTGAAGGATGGTTCTCTCAACAATACATTTGAGGAAAATCGTTTCCGCTTACAGTGGGATGTTTCTTTCTAAGTATTTAATATAAGTTGTGACCCCTAGGGAAGGGGCTTATTTGCTGGGTCTCCTCCAGAGTGCTTAGCCAGGTTTTGACTTGTCTCCAAAATCTGGCCCCCGTTTTCCTTCTTCTTGTCAATCCAGATTTTACTACTACATTCCTACTTTTTCTCGAACTTCGTCCATAAGTTTCGCATCGATGGTGGTGGCACCTTTTTCGAGAGCGAAATTGATTACCGTTTTCTTGGCCATACCTCGAACAAAGAAGGGAACCTTCTTGATTCGCTGTTCTGCTTCCTCTGTCCAAATCAGATCATCTTCCGGATCGGTACTTTTTAGTTCTTCTTTTGCTTGAGAGAGAGACGAACTGACAGCTGCCATCGGGGATTTACTGATATCTGATGGGCCTCCCATTTCGACACCGAGTTTGCTAACAAATTCAGTTTCAAATTTATTTGTGAGCATGGCTATGCTATGCCCACACTTTTTACACTTAAACTTCATAGCAAGGTTTTGTTTTTCTTCAGGCATGATGCCATCGACCTGTACTTCCATTTTTACATCACAAGGAATACAAAGGAATTTCATTACGCCTCCTGTTTGGACTACTTTTTGATAAAATTTTCTATATTGTCAACAGTTCCCGCAATCGCTTTGCCGGTAATAGAATCTTTAAATTCAGCATAGAAAAGATTCCCGGATTTACTTTGTGATACCCGGGTATCGAAAGGTATCTTACCAATATAGGGAATCTCTTTTCTCTCTGTCAATTTTTGCACATCTTCTCCCTCAAATAACTTTCCTTCTTTTTCGCAATGCGGACATACATAAGTGGCCATATTTTCCACTAAACCAATAATGGGTACACCCATTTTATTATTTTTGGTGATAGATTTTGTGACAATATGCTGCGATAACATTGAGGGAATCGTGATTTCAACTGCTCCAGCCAATTCTGGTATGAGAGATCGGATATTATCAATGCGAT
>CAZMXD010000068.1:0-9118 GCA_964570185.1 uncultured Nitrospina sp.
CACCCTGAATTCAAGGTCTCAGTGACTTCAAAATGTTCTGCTTCTTCTAACCACGCCTTATGAAAAGGCAAATCAATCTTCACATTTTCATCTCAATTATTTATTTAACTGCATGACGGTCCGTATCTGGCTTTGCCAATAAACTTTCCGAATCGAAGTGAATATAATCTTTCTTCTCCCAGGCACCATTATTATTGGGTATAAAATAAAAAGTTTTCGCTCCACCACTGATAGAAGAAGAATCAGCAAGAATGGTAATTACCCATTTCCCTTCCACTTTTTCCCAATAATCAACATGTTGACGGCTGAAGTCAAACGAAATATCACCGCGAACTAGCGCCGGATTTATTCGTTCCCGTCCTGACAATATTATTTTGACCATGGCATATTTGCCATCTTTACTTATAGAAATTTTTTCAAGATTATAATCTTTTACTTGAATAAATGGATTAAAAAACCATTTATAATAATGCTTTCTTGGAAACCCCAAAGCATCTTTTTTGGTAAAGTTCTTTTTAATCCAATTTAAGGGTGGGAGCATTCCTCCTGAAAGATGGCCCATTGTTCCATTACGGTACCCAGAAACCAAACGCCCCTCAAAATACATAAACTCTTCAATAGAAATTGCTTTTTTAAAATCAGGGTGCTGGTATTGGTAAGTCCCTTTTAAATCATTTTTCAATCGTTTGTTAAAATAATTTTTTTCAAGTTTCTCAAGTTCTTTTGCTTCCTTTAAAACTGTATCCGCTATTTCCGCCCAACTTGCATTAGCAATGGAAAATCCAGATAAGAACATCATCGTAAAAAATAAATAAACTATTTTTGTAAAATACCTTTTCATTGATCAGTCTCCAGTTTACAGATCAAATTAATCTTCCGAATAATCGGCCGTAAATTAATTTTTTACAGCGTGTTAAATACAATACCTCAGTCTTATCGGCAAACCGTAATTTTTAGTTTAGTCATTCTAAATTACCCCTTATGAAACTAATTTTATACAAAAAATATATTGCGAGTCTAGAAATTATGATATTGACCAAATAAACCTTAAAATTGTAAAGCATAAAAATTGTTACCAGCCAACAACCCTGTTTATTATGTACCTCATTTAATAAGAGCTCGGATTTTTTCTGCCAGAGATTTCGCTATTCCCGGCAAAGACATCAATTCTGCCAACGATGCTTTTTGAATATTTTCAAGGCTGCCGAATTGTTTAAGGAGCATGTGGCGACGTTTTTTCCCAATTCCAGAAATTGATTCCAAAGGCGATTTTAAAGTGGCTTTGCCGCGCAACTTTCGGTGATAGGTAATAGCAAACCGATGGGCTTCATCGCGAATACGTTGCATTAAAAACCGCGAAGGCGAATTTTCGCTAAAAAGAACTGGGGTTTTCTGATGCGGCAGATAAACTTCATCCGTTGCCAAAGTATTACGGAACTTTCCTTTAGCAATGCAGGCTAAATCTATCTGGTCTATAAGGTTAAGTGCTTCCAATACGTCGCACCCAACATTCAAGTGCCCCTTACCACCATCAATAAGAATTAGATTGGGTAGGGGAGCGTTTTCTTCTATAAGACGACTGTAACGCCGGGTCATTACTTCTCGCAACATTGCATAATCATCTATCCCTTTTATTGTTTTAATTTTATAACGACGATATTTTGATTTCTCTGCGAAGGCGTTTTCGAAAACCACCATAGAACCAACTGCATGGGATCCAGAAATGTTTGACAAGTCAAAACCTTCGATTATTTCAGGAAAATGTTTTAGTCCTAAAGCGGTTTGCAGTTCTTCCAGCGAGCGAGTTCCCACGGCGCCTTTGTCTCGCTCTATTCTCATAGCGAAACTGGCGTTTTCCTCTGCCATTCGGATCAAACCCCGTTTCTTACCTTTTACTGGTACTTCAAGACGCAAACGTTTTCCTTTTTTCTCTGACAACCAATTTTCGATTAAATCTATGTCTTCTATGGGATGGGGCAATAAAATCTCCGATGGAAGCATAGATTCTTCCGCATAATATTGTTTAAGAAAGGAGGAAAGGGTTTCTTCTTCTTTCATTTCGTTACGAGATTTTAATTGAAAAATCTTCTCTCCTAACATTTTTCCGGCTCGAATAATTAACACTTGAGCCATGGCCTGACCTTTTTCAGAGCAATATGCGATCACATCCTGATCCTCCAAAGAGGTAGAAATTATTTTCTGCTTATCCAGAACCGTTTGTACCGCGGAAATTTTATCTCGGAGAACAGCGGCTTCTTCATATCGCGTTTCAAGGGATGCAACATCCATCTTTGCTTGAAGGTTTTTTAACAGGATAGTGTTTTTCCCATTCAGAAATAAGGAAACATCCTGCACAACTTCTGAATAATCCTGAGGGGATACTAAACCCGCACAAGGAGCCAAGCAGCGTCCCATCTGATGATTGAGGCACGGGCGACGTAAAGCGCTACCATCTAATCTGTCTTTGCTTTGGCGTAGTGGAAATATTTTATATATCAGGCGAATGGTCTCACGGACTTCTTTCACCATCGTGTAAGGACCAAAGTATGCGGCTTTATCTTTTTTAACAGAACGTACCACTTCTAACCGCGGAAACTTCTCTTGCGTAGTTAAACGTAAATAAGGATAATTTTTATCATCCTTGAGTAACACATTATATTTTGGTTGATGTTTTTTTATGAAGTTGCTTTCAAGGATCAGTGCTTCGGCTTCTGTTTTTGTGGTCAAAAACTTGATATCATCCACTTTACTCAAAAAGATTCGAGTTCTGGGAGCAAGACTACGCGAATTTTGGAAATAAGAGCGAACGCGGTTTCTAAGAACTTTTGCCTTTCCTATATAAAGAATTTCCGAACGGCTATCCTTCATGATATAAATTCCGGGTAGTTTGGGAATATTCTCGATAAGATCTTTAACTTTTTTTTCCAGGGGAAAACCTCCCATAAATAAGCAAATAATTACCCTAAAAATATACTCTCATTTGTATGAAGATCGAAAATAATAATGAACGCGGCTTGTGGGGAAGCCGACTTGGATTCATTCTTGCAGCATCGGGTTCCGCAATTGGTCTTGGCAATGTTTGGAAGTTTCCCTACATAGTAGGTGAGAATGGCGGAGGCGCATTCGTTCTAATTTATCTCCTCTGCATATTTATCATCGGTACACCTATCATGCTGGCAGAGTTTACTCTGGGACGCAAAACCAACATGAATCCAGTCGGCGCCTTCAAATCTCTCACGCCACACACTGCATATTCCGGAATCGGATATATGGGTGTACTGGCTGGATTCCTTATCCTTTCTTTTTATGGAGTGGTGGGTGGGTGGACATTTGCCTATGTGGTGAAATCTCTAACGGGCAGTGTATTGTCTTTCACCACACCCCAAGAAGCAGGTATCTTTTTCGGAAATTTTATCGGTAATACAGAAGAAACTCTTTTCTACCATGCTTTATTTATGGGAGTTTGCATTGCTATCGTTCTAAGAGGAATCCATGGTGGTATCGAAAAAGCCTGTGATATTTTAATGCCAACCTTAGTATTGTTCCTATTTTTATTGATGGTTCGCTCGCTCACCCTCGAAGGAGCCATGGAAGGAGTTGCTTTTTATCTAAGCCCTGACTTCAGTAAGATCAACTCCAACACCATACTCATTGCTCTTGGGCAAGCTTTTTTTTCTCTTAGTTTAGGTATGGGGTGTATGATCACTTACGGTAGTTATCTATCGGACAAAGAAAACCTGACTTCTTCTACCGTTTATGTGGTTATGTTTGATACGATGATTGCCTTGCTAGTTGGAATGGTTATCTTCCCCGCGGTTTTCGCAATGGGCCTAGAACCCACTGAAGGCCCAAGTCTTGTATTCAGTGTTTTGCCCACCGTGTTCACGAGTATGCCCATGGGACAGGTAGTATCTGTCATCTTTTTTACACTGTTGGCCATTGCTGCGATCACCTCTGGAATTTCCCTGCTCGAAGTAGTGGTTGCCTATTTCATTGATCAGTGTGGATGGGAACGAAAAAAAACGGTGATGATTGTAGGTTTTGGAATTTTTATGTTTGGTGTTCCTAGTGGTCTTTCTTTTGGTGTTATGTCCGATTTTAAGCTAATGAACATGACGTTTTTTGACCATGTTGATAATGTTGCCTCTAATTATCTTTTACCATTAGGAGGAATGCTAACAGCGATATTTGTCGGTTGGATATGGGGAACCAAGAATGCTAGTGCGGAAATTAAAAAAGAAGAAAACGTATTCGGTTTTCCATGGGTTCAGTGCTGGGAATTTTTGATCCGTTACATAACTCCCGTGGCTGTTGGTACCGTTTTTCTTGCGAAGGTTCTTCCTTGAAATCAAAGATCCAAATTCACTTGGGTGATGAACCTAGTTCATTAATGAATTACTTACATATATTAATTTTTAAGTTAAGTTAAAATTGTGCTTTGTTTACAACTTTATCCGCCCATTTTCTATCACCCAGGGTTTCTCCAATACTTTCGGCGAGGCAGCAAAAATCTAAACTATCTTCAGCCTTAATCTCTGCTTTTTTATAAATACGAATAGCCTCTTCGCCATTCCCAAGCTTTTCTATAAAACATTCCGCCAGACTAACAAGGTCGCAACAATCCTCTGCTTTTTCTTCGGCTTTATGATACAACTTGCCCGCCCATTGCTTATCACCTAGTTTTGCATAGATGTTATCTGCAAGCTCATAAAATTCAGAAAACTCTTTTGCTTTTTCGGTGGCTTTTTTATAAATATTTAATTGCCATTTTTTATCATCTAATATTTCTGAAATGCTTTCAGCGAGATCGCACATCTCACGAATATTTTCGTTTTGAATTTCTGCTTTCAGAAATAAATTTTTGGCCCAGTTCTTATCTCCAAGGCTTTCAAAAATACTGTATGCCAACCAATTCAAATCCAAACTATTTTCTGCTCTCAATTCAGCTTCTTTGTAGATTTTCATAGCCCAATCAGCATCTTGAAGTGCCGAAACAAGGCTATAGGCAAGCCAATTCAAATCCAAGCTGTCTTCGGCTTTTTCTTCAGCTTTTAAATATATATTTCGAGCCCAATCCAAGTCTCCCGCCTCAGCCAAATGATCGGCTAATAACTTAAGGTCACAAGCATCCTTTGCCTTGGCTTCGGCCTTTTTAAATTTTAAAGTCAGATATTCATCGTTGCTAAGTCCAGATGGGTCAATATTTTCATTCTTTTCCTTAATTTTAGATTTTAAATCACCCGCTGTTTTTAAAAACTCTAGGTAATGGATTTTGTCTCCTGCATAGAGAAAACTTTTTTCATATTTTGTTTTAGGTAAATGGGGTCTTTGATTCAGAATACCCATCTCTCTATTTATGTTTTCCAACAAAGAATCGGCATTGAAAAATTCCAATATCTCCAAAGCATAGGTTTTACTATCTGTTGCAAGATATACCCTTCCCAAGGGTGCCAGTTTTTGTGAAATTTGTTGAACCAGTTCAGGCTTTACCAATCTTCGCTTGGAATGTCTTTTCTTAGGCCAAGGATCAGGCAAATTAATGTAAATCGAATCTAATACTTCATTTTTAAATAGTGTAGGCAGTTTCTCCCGTATATCTCCGAAAATAACTCGAATATTCTGTAATTGGAGAGCTTGAATTCTTTCTAATAATTTTTGGATGCCCGCCTGAGAAAAATCTATACCGACGAAATTACAATTCGGTTCCCGGCTAGCAATGGCGACCAAGAAATCACCCATTCCAAAACCAATTTCCAGTTTTATAGGATGATTATTGCCAAATTGTCGTTGCCAATCCGGATTATTCTGAATATCTAGAAAGAACGGGTTATCCACTTGGAAAGGAGTGGAAGATGGTCTGGCTGTCAATAAACCCATTTTATATCCGCGTAAATTGAATTCTCATGAAAATCAGAAACGACTTAATTCAATCTTCCAAAGAATATTAGCCTAGCATTCTCAGATAGTTTTACATGCTTTTCAAGATTGTAATTTAAAGTAGCCAATATACGTGACTTTTTTGAAGTAACGGGTGTAACCCTGTGTAAATAGTTACTCCCGTAAAAAAGAACTAATGTGCCTTCTTCTAGAACTATTTCATCTGCTAAAATTTTATTTTTTAAAACGGCTTCAATTTTGGAAAAGTTAATTTCATTTTTTTCGACGCAACGCACGTCCTTTAAATATTGAAATTTTCCTCCCGAATCTGGAGATTGAATCATAAGAGAAATAGCAAAGGAGGCATTATCAAAATGCCACCCTAATTGCTGTTTAAACTTATAATAATTATAGTTGATGGATGATAAATTATCTGCATAAGGATGAATATCTTCGAGAGACAGGACTTTTTTTAAAAATTTTTGAAATAGCTTCGAAGTATAAATGGATCTCAAACAAGAATTACGGGGAATCAGATCGTGCGGAACGCAACCTTTATTACTAACCACCTCAACATTGCAAGGATATTTATCATCCCATTCTTTATTTTTTTCAGTCAGTAAAACATTATGTTTTTGAAAACTATAAAATGCTTTATCCTCTAAAGCCTTGGCTTCAAGCTTCAGTTTTACTAAGGCTTCTGGTTTAATAAAATTTTTTAATACAAGAATGGAGTTTTTTTGTAACGTTTCCTTACACTTCATAGTGTAATAATTAAGATCAGCAATAGGATACTGTTCCAAATCAATAATATTTTTTAAATCATCCATTCTAATGTTTTAACTTGTAATTTAAATAATATTTATTTCCCTAATAAATTATTTATTTTATCCCAACAGCCTTATTTAAATTTTACCAAGTTTTTACTGCAAAACCCTTTTCTTTGGTATGAATTCCCATTTCTAGAAGAAAATCATTTTCATGCCCACGAAAAAATGGAAACGTAAATACCAATACCTGGTAGCGAATACCGCCAGCCTTCATCTGCAGAAAAAGGCTTCGAGCATTTTTAATTTGAACTAATCAGTTAATGTAATTTTGCAGGATAGCTGAAAATTTAAAAGCAAAAATAAAAGGTGGCTATGCGAACCGACTTCCTTTTCCAGTAAGTTGTTTTTGTGGGAGAGAAACTTCTTTGCCCTGACATACCTCTACCTTGCCAATAACCTTACAAGGAAGGTCATACTTTTTACAGATTTTAGTTATAGCTTCTACTTCCTGTGTACTTTCTACAATAAGGCAAAATCCTGTTCCCATATTGAAAACTTCAAACATTTCCGCTTCACTTATACCGCCTCTATCCTGAATGAGGTTAAAAATTTCCGGAACGGGCTGTAAGCTATCGATGACGAAACGAATATTATCGGATTCCACGCGATTTAGATTGCAAAATCCCCCGCTTGTAATATGAACCATTGCCTTTAAATCAATTTCCGAATCGATCATCTCCATTACTGGCTTTACATAAATACGAGTGGGTTCTAGCAAGGCTTCCCCCAAAGTCTGTCCCAGGAACTCCTCGTAATCATTTATTCTAGATTTCTGCTCTTCTATGGATTCACCTAGCAAAACGCGACGTGCCAGAGTCAGACCATTTGAATGCACACCACTCGATGCCAGTCCTAAAATCAGGTTTCCTGGTTTAATATTTTTACCTGTATTGACTTTATTTAGAGAAACATGACCGATGCAGGCACCAATTAGGTCGATACCAGAAATAATTTCTCGGATCTGCGAAATTTCTCCTCCGGAAATACTAATGTTTGATTGCCTTGCCCCTTCTGCCAATCCTTTACCCAGTTGATTGAAAATTTCGGGATCTGTATGTGAACAGGCGATATAATCCACCATGCTAACAGGAGATGCGCCTAAGCAAATAACATCGTTCACATTCATTGCCACGCAATCAATACCAATGGTGTCATAGCGATTGAGCAATTCAGCAACAATAATTTTTGTTCCAACACCATCCGTACCAAAAGCTATGCCTTCACCGTTACCCAAGTCAATGACATTTGCGAAATAACCAATATCTGCAGCAAGCGGATAACGATCACTGAACTTGCGTGTTGGTAAAACATGCTTTAGTAATCCAGACAGCGCTGTCTCGGCACCTGTACTTGAAACACCACTTTGATCGTATTGCGATTTATCTGATTTCGACATAATTTATTTTCTAAAATTCTTATTTTCGGCGGTTATCATACCTTGGCAAGAGATAACAAGCAATTGGCATTCCTGTTTTAAAAACTTTTTAAGGAAATCTTTCTGAAAGTTTATGTTTTTAGCAGGAAAGCCAACCTTAAAAAGATTGATCAACTGGCTTGAGTACGGCCATTCTTCAAAATTCCAGCAAAGCATATCGCCAAATTTACAGTCAGACCAATTATTCCAGAATGAATTCCATTAACAATATTCCAATTAAATACTACCAAAATTAAAGTTACTGACAATCCAACTACCAGCCCCATAATTACTGTGCGAGCATCTAACGTTTTGCTATGAACACCTAAATAAATGGCGGGTACACATTGAATCAATAATTCAAATTTTATTTTCAAAAGCTGGATTAGATTGCCATCATAGGCCAGTGCTACCCAAACTATGGGAATCATTAAAAACCATGTTATTTTTTTTCCAACCCAAGTTAAATGCCTCTGATCTGCGTCAGGGCGAAATACTTGCCCATAAATATCATGGGTAATCATCGAACTGATACTTAAAAGAGCTGAATCGGCTGTAGACATAACCGCTGCCAGTAATGAGGCAAAAATAACTACTACTAACCAGTAACCAAAGATCGATTGCTGCATTATTTCTGAACACATTTGGGTCAATACTGTTTCAGAGGGGATGACTTCGCTGCCTGCAAACCCTTTTTCTAATTCAGGAAGGTGGGCTGCCATCAACAGCCCGATTACTACTGCTACCAAAGCGGTAAAAAGTGGCATGAAAGCCATTGTCGCCAGAGAACGTTTCAATGTAATGGCGTTCCTAGAAGCATAAACCCTTTGGATGGCTTGTGGGTAAATTGCCGCCCCGAATCCAACTAGCAAAATAAAGCTCATCCAATTACGGATACCCTCCGCATCAGGGCGTTGAATTTTATAGAACGTTTCCGGATTACTTGCCAGTTTCTCAATCGCATTAGGAATACTTCCAAATTGGGAAAAAGCCAGTC
>CAZMXD010000069.1:0-9056 GCA_964570185.1 uncultured Nitrospina sp.
CACCACTTGAAACCCCTAATGTGAAAGGAGCAGCCAAATCATTTCTTAATAGAGCTTGTAAAATAGCACCTGCTACTGATAAGGCAGCGCCCGTGATAGCTCCAAGAAGAATTCTAGGTAGTCTTACCTGAAATAAAATACTGGCATCGATATTGTTTGCATTGCCGAGAGAAGTTGAAAAGGCTCGAGTCAGGCTGATATCAGTCGAGCCTATTAGTGGAGTAATACAAAGCGTTATTAATAAGAGCAGAAAAAATATTGAAAGGGTCTTTATATAGGAGATTGTATTCATTTAGGAATATTCTATTTACCGATCATCGGATGGATCAGGGTGTGGCCATTTTTGAAGTCGAGGTCTAGTTTTACTCCATAGACTTCTTCGAGAATATCTTTTTTAAGCACTTGAAGTGGCGCGCCATCGCTCACAACCTTTCCATCATTTATGAGAATAATCCGATTACAAAACCGGGAGGCAAGATTTAAATCATGTATGGCCACAACTAGTGTCATCTTATGATTTGCATTGAGATCCTTTAGAATATTCATGATTTCAATTTGATATTTTAAGTCCAACGCAGATGTGGGTTCATCGAGAAGCATCAATTCGGGGTTTTGCGCCAATGCACTGGCAATCATCACACGCTGCTTTTCCCCCTCACTGATTTCATTAAAAAATCGGTCAGAAAACTGAGAAGTCATGGTTGTTTTCATGGCACGCTGGCTGATTTTAAAATCCTCGTGACTTTCAAAAGATAAAGGAGAAAGGTAGGGGTGACGTCCCATCAAAACAACTTCAGAAACCTTAAAAGGAAAAACCATAGGGTGGCCTTGGGAAATCCAGCAAACTGATTGAGCAAAAACCTTTTTACTGATACGCCCAGTTTCGGAACCTTTGAACTTTATGCTACCGGTATCTGGTTTAAGAATGTCACTCATTATTTTTAGCAGTGTTGATTTTCCTGAACCGTTAGGGCCTATTAGTCCTATAAAATCGCTTTCCTGAATACAAAGTGATAACTCCTTTAAAACGGGTGAAGAGTCATAGGTAAAAGAAATATTTTCCAACTCCATTTTTGCGGATGTCATGGTTTTGCAGTTTCCTGGTAAGATTTTTTTTCTGTTTCTGAGTACGATAAGTCCGGGTGTATTACTTTTGCAAATTTTTCTAAAATGTTTGCCAGACGTGGTCCGGGGATCAAAATATAATCCGCGCCAATAAAATGGATCCTTTTATCTTTTACTGCCTGGATCGTGGGAAATCTGTTCCACTGTTCTAATCTATAATCAATTTCTTTTTGCGGTAAATTGGAATTTGGTCCTGCTTCTATAATGATTTCGGGAGATTGTTCAATTATAAATTCCTTGGATAACTTTGGGTATTGGGCTTTTGAGTTTTTTAAAATATTTATTCCACCAGAAAGTACAAGTAATTCATTTAAAAATGTTCCAGGGCCAACTGCATATAAATCGCGAGCGGGATCACTGCTGTCGCCGAGAAGTAACAACACTTTCTTTGGTGATCGTCCCAAAAGTCTTTGCTTAAAGCTATCGATTTTATCTTCTAATAATAAAAGAAGTTTCTTGGCGGCTTTCTGGCAATTAAGTTTTTTGCCTAAACGATTTATCGATTCAAATATATCTGAAATTGTCCTCACTTTAATTGAAAGTGTTGGAATTCTCAGGCTTTTAATATTTTTTTCCATCTTTGCGCTATCTGATTGATGAATTACCAGATCAGGGGTAAGAGATACTATTGTTTCTATGTCTGGATTTAACACTCCTCCAATACTAGGTAGAAGGCAAGCTTCTTCCGGATACGTGCAGAAATCCGTTACGGCCACAATGCGATCTTTTAGACCTAATTCGAAAAGTATCTCGGTAATAGATGGAGAAGTCGAAATTATTCTTTTGGGTTGATGATTTAATAAACTATTTGCCTCCAAAGAATGAAAAAATCCTGAGGAGAGAAAAAGAAAGCAGCAAACGGAAATATAAAAATTTTTAATAAGAATCTTTTCCACCAGGATAGATCTTTATGAATTGAAAAAAATGCAGACATCATTCAGATTTTCTGCGTTTAATTCATGTGTTTGTGAAGTTTCTTTGCTTTCAACCAGATGTCCCTTAGTTTTCATTTCTTCCAAAGCATAATCGGCAAGGAAAGAGGGCACTACCTCATCATTTGAACCAAATATACCAAGAATCTTTGTTTTGGATGCACTTTCTGAATTGGTAGGAGGAAGTTCTGGAAGAAAACCACATACCGATGCCACCTTATAAATACTTTGTGATCCCAAAAGTGCATACACAAGTGATGCGGCCCCTCCTTGGGAAAACCCCCACAGTGAAATTCTATTTGATGATGAAAAATTAAAATGGTCGTATGCCTCTTGAATCAATTGATTCGTAAAATCTACGAACTTTTTGACGGATTTTGGTTGTTCGGCACCATCCTTCCACCAACTCCAGCGCCCTTCTTTGGCATCCACCGGGCCTTCGGGGAAGATAAGAATGGTATTATCGAGCTTTAATCGATTGCTTTGTACCAGCATATTCTCTGGCGTCGACTCGGCTCCATGGAAACCTATAAGTATGTTTACTGATTTATCATTGCTAGTATCCAGTTCACCTATTATTACTTTTTTATTATTCCAAATTGTGTTTTTATATTTGGTCGTCATATATGGATACTTGTATTTACGAATTGAGAAATTTTGCGGCCAGTTTTTCTGCCTCTGCAGAAGTTTTTATATTACCAAGAACCTGGGCCCGTTGGATATTCTTAAGAATCTCACCAACAGCGGGTGAGGGTGCAATATTAAATTTTTTAATAATATCATTTCCGTTTAACAAAGCTTTTTCATCTAATATTGGGAGGTACCTGGTAAAGTAAAATTCCAAAAGATTTGAAAGGGATTTTATCTTATCTGATTCTATAACTTTGGATTCACTTTGAATGGAAAGGGTACAAGCATGTAAAAGCAAACCTTCTATTAATTGATCGCCACCCTCTAAGCATAAATCGTATAGAGCTGAGTCATTTGCGCTGCATGATAATGAATTACGAAAAAAATGTAAATTTTGGATAGATTTACAAATAAAAGTTATTTCGTTGTTACTTGCCTTTAGGGATTTTAGAGCCTCATACGTTTTTGGTCTACCAAAATCATTTTTTCCATTATGTTCTGTCAAAGAATTTATTTCTATTTCATTTAATAGTAATGAAAGTTTTAATAATTCCGGGTTTTTTATTCTTGGAGTGTGTTTTGGAAAGTAGAGGGTTGGATTTAAAATTAGATTTTCCAGTCTTTGGAACTGAGTTAAAATTTTATTCCAGTTCTTAATATCAACAGGAAACACACAAGAGAACAGTCCTGATTTCTTCATTAAATTTGTCAGCTCAAAAGTTTTTTCAGCTTTAAAAAAAGAAATCAATTCTCTCCAGATTCTTTCACTTGCCATTAAAGAGATATTATTTTTGTAAAGAGAAATATCATTTAATACTTCTTGCGAGATTGAAAATTTCAGGATTGATGCCAATCGAAAGGCGCGCAGCATTCTCAGCGGATCGGTCTTAAAGACAGAATTCGAAGTGGTTCTAATGATTTTTTTCTTTAGATCCTGTTGGCTTTCACACAGATCAATGATTGTTTCCTTATTTTCAAGAAATTGAGATAGTTCTTGGCCCATTGCGTTAATGGTGAAATCTCTTTTAATCAAGTCCGCTTCAATTTTATCACCCTGCATGTCAGTGAGGTCTAAATTTTGTTGTTTGGGAAGAATGATACGTGTCGTAGCGCGCCCCTCTGTTTTATCCAATTCTACATAGCTAAAACTTAAGGATTGAGCAAACTTGGTCCCCAACTCAGCCGCATTTATCCCCGCAAGATCAATATCCCCAATCTTTTTACGCAAAAGATGGTCGCGAATAGTACCTCCAACAACAAAAAGCTTAAGCTTTCTGGTTAAAGCAAAGTTGAGAAGCTTAGATAATATGGATGTGGTTTGAATATCTATCACGGCACATTAAATGGGGTGAATTAATACGACATTGTACTTAAAAAAACACATGCTGAGAGAAAAGTTTAAGTAGGGCAAAATTTTGGGTGTTTCTGAAACTGATGAAATTTTCGAAGGGAAGATTTAGATTTCCCAGCCAGAGGAGAGACGCACCTGTTTGGAGACTAATATTCGTCCATTTCGCTTTACAAATTTAAGGTCGGTATTGGTCAAGTCGCCTATGATTTTTTGAAGGTTTTCAGAAGGTTTGCTTTGTGGGTCTTTAATCAGAAATGGAATCATTTCGTCGACGGAATCTCGAACTTTATCGCTCTCAATAATATAGCCTAGGTAAGTAACTTCTACATCGAGGAATTTTTTTACAAGTTTGACTAAGTTGTCTCCTGTCATAAGATCTTTCTTGCTTCGGACGCGATTTACAATCAAACTAGGCTGGAATTCTTTAATAATGTTATCCAATTGTTCAAGATGGTCGGGAAAACCTTGGGTAAAATGTTCTCTTAAAAGTTTGGTGGTATAGGTTTCAATATTGGCGTTTTGAGGATTCGAATGGTCCACCATTTTTTGAATTTCTGGATTGTCTTCAAACGCCAGAGATATTCTTCTGAATAAAGCCGAACGTATAAAGCTAAATGTTTTCATTACTGATGTTATTTCGGGTGTTGTGAGGACCACATTTTGCGTACTGGCATTGAATAAATCTATGACGTTGTAATTAGTACCGGGCCCCAAATCGAGCAGAACCGTATCCGTATTAAGATTTTTTATGAATGAGATGACCGTATTTATTTTTTCGGAATCGATGTTTGCGCTTCCAGGATTGTCACCCGCACCGCTCACAAATTTTAAATTGCTGATACCCGTGTCTATAAGAAGGGAATTTTTATTGGCAATATTGTCCTTAAAAAAATCTTGAAATCCGCTCAGGGGGTTATTGATTCCCAGCAAGGCATGCAGATTTGACGCACCAAAGTCCGTATCCACTAGTACGACTTTCTGATCACTCAAGGCCATTCCAATAGCCAGATTGGTGCAAACTACACTTTTCCCTATACCTCCTTTGCCGCCACCAACCGCAATAATATTAACTTCTGCTGTCATCGAGTCAAAATTTTTATTGGTAAAGTTGAAAAATACTTAGTGTTTTTTTTGATCTTTCAAAAATATAAATGATTCCAGAACTTCCATGTACTTCTTTTTGTCTATGGGTGAAACCTTAAGTGCTTTGGGTATAAACTTTTCTTGTTCAACAAAATCGGGAATCTTTGCTGAATCATTATCTATTGCTTCCATATCTGGATCCTGAGTTTCCTCTTCCTGCAACCGTGATTCCAGATTTTCCTGGAAATATTTTAGGCGGTTTATAAGATCGTCATTTTCATCGTGAGTTATATCTTTATTGGTTGCTTGCTCATCGTTAGTGGTTATATTATCTTCGCTGTCAGAATTGGCGTCAAATTCTTCAAATACATCGAACTCCTCATTGGTTTTCTGTTCTTCCAATACAGAATTGGTCGTTTCTAATTCAAACTCGGCTTCCTCTGTTCCCATTATTTTTTGGGTATCTAAGTGAAGTTCATCTTCACTTTCTTCATCATCCATTTTTTCTAGTACTTGCATAAAAGGAGGGGAAGGCTTTTCCTCTTTTACGGGGCTAAGTTGGTCTTCTTTTTTTTCATCCTTATTTTTATCTTCTTTTATAACTGGTTTTTCTTCGTTGTCTGCATCGGAGCGTCGTAACCGGCGAGGATCATTTATGTCAATTTCTTCCTCTTCGTCTTCCATTTCATCCATCAGTTCATTGAATTTCTTCTCGCGTTTACGAGAAATACTTATAACTTTGTATACGCTATATGGGAGAAGGCCTATTAAGGCAATAGCTATAGCCATATAGGCTGGGTTGTCCTGAACTTGGAGAAGATAAGGTTTGAGAAATTTAAAGGCTCGGGTTTCTTCCAGTCCGAACATTGTGTTTAACTGGAACCAAACTTCCTTAATGAATTCAATAGCGACTTGAAGGTATTGTTCAATCATATTTAATTTGGAGTTGGTTTGAACCAGCAGGACGCGCAACCATAATTATTTACGCATCCTTAATAAAATATTACCAGGTCGCAGACGGTTTCATTTCAATCTTAATATTAGCATAAAAATCGAAAAAAGCAGAAAAAGCAGTAAAATTAATTAGTTGGGAAATATTGTGGTGCTATAATCTACTCAAGATTAAGCAAAAAATCTGAAACCAAAACAAAAAATGCTGCCCGTCATTAAAATAATTGCCCTCCGAGGGAGCACCAAAACTTATAAGTTTTAAAGAGAATCAATGGAAAAACTTAGCGTTACCATTATCACCAGAAATGAGGAAAAAAATATAGGTCGATGCCTTGAAAGCCTCAAATGGGCGGATGAAATTGTGGTAGTGGATACAAATAGTGGTGACCGCACTATAGAAATATGCAAGCAGCATACCGATCGGGTTTTTAGCGAAACTTGGCACGGATATGGAAAACAAAAAAATATATGTGCGGCCCATGCGAAAAATAAGTGGATATTAAACATTGATTCCGATGAAGTGGTGACCCTCGAATCAGCTGAGGAAATCCTTAAGGTTTTAGAAAATGGACCCCAATATCCTGTCTATCATCTTCCAAGGAAGAATTTTTTTGGCGATCGGTGGGTAAGGTTTGGCGGTTGGTATCCCGATCGAATTTTGAGGTTATACGACAAACAAAAAGTCGCCTTCAGTGAATCTCAGGTGCATGAAAAATTGCTTCCTGATGAAAATGCGGGTTCTCTCAAAGAGGCCTTGCTCCATTATTCCTATAAAGATGGTGAAGACTATATACAACGTCAGGACCGTTACTCCACGTTGTACGCGAAGGAGAAAATTGCGGATGGTTTCCAAGTTAACTGGACCCATCTTTATTTGCGTCCACCCCTTAATTTTTTTAAAATTTTTATTTTAAAACAAGGATTTAGAGAAGGTTCTTTAGGGTTTTTCTTGGCTAAAATTGGGGCGCTTTATACTTATCAAAAATACGCGAAAACTAAATCCGAGCAAATCTTCTAATCAGGACGAAAGTGAGGATTTGACATTTATTCAACTTCTTAAATATTGACGATATTTTTGTTAGCTTTTTTTGAACGGATAGTAAATTTGTTTAAATTTTCTAATGAATTCACGGGATATCTTTCCGAAGCGGTTGTTTGATAGATATGTTACAGTATTGCCAGTTTATGATATTACCTCGTGGACAACCCCACTGAATTTTGACGCGGTAACCACATTTTCCCCTATTGATGATTGGAACTAAGAGGCATTTGGTTTGACTAAAACGCAATTAATGGTATTGATGACGCCAGTCATCTTATTTTCATTAACTGTGCATGAATATTCGCATGGAAAGATGGCTCTTCTTCTCGGGGATAATACTGCTCAACGTTTGGGTAGGTTATCGTTTAATCCTCTCCGGCATCTCGATATAGCAGGGGTATTGTTTTTCTATTTTGTTGGTTTTGGTTGGGCAAAACCAGTTCCGGTTGACTGGAAAAATTTTCAGAATCCGCATCGTGACATGATGTATGTCGCCATTGCGGGGCCTCTCTCTAACATTGCAATGGCGGTTGTTTGCAGTTTTTTTATACGTTTGATGTCTCCTGAGTTTTCTTATTTGTTTGTTATTTTAGCTTATGGTATATGGATCAATATTGCTTTGGCGATCTTCAATATGCTTCCAATTTTTCCCCTAGATGGATCTAGCGTCTTAAAAGGAATGGTTCCTCCGAGTGTGGCTGAAAGGTTAACGGATATGGACAAGTTTGGGGCATTTCTAATTTTAGGTGTTTTCCTGATGGACCAATTTGCCAAGACAGGGATTATTGGAACTATATTAATGTACCCCATAAATTATTCGGTTATGTTTCTTAGCCAGGAAAGGTTCCCAATGATAATTGAAGTTTTAAAGGCAAGTTTTGCAGGATAAATATTACCCATGAAACGAATTTTGAGTGGAATGCAACCCTCTGGAAAGCTACATCTTGGCAACTATTTTGGTGCTTTAAAAAATTGGGTCCAATTACAAGATGATTTTGAATGTTTTTTCTTTATTGCGGACTGGCATGCCTTGTCATCCCTTTATGAGGACCCTCGCCATATCAAGGAATTTTCTTTTGAAGTTGCGGTTGATTGGTTGAGTGCGGGCCTTGATCCGGAAAAATGTACGATGTTTTTACAATCAAAAATTCCGGAACATGCCGAGTTGCACTTAATCTTATCGATGACGGTTCCTGTTCCCTGGTTGGAGAGAAACCCTACTTATAAGGAGAAGCAAGACGAAGTTAAAAAAGTGGATATGAGTACTTATGGTTTTCTGGGTTACCCGGTATTACAGACTGCTGATATTGTCTTATATCGGGCCGATTTTGTTCCAGTTGGAATCGATCAGGCACCACATTTAGAATTGTCACGGGAAATTGTTCGACGGTTTCATAACCTTTATAAAAAAAATGTTTTTATTGAACCGGGTGCAAAAATTTCAGATATTCCCAAATTGAATGGTTTGGATGGAAGGAAGATGAGTAAATCCTATGACAATGCAATCTTTCTCTCTGATAATGAGAAAGAAGTTGCCAAAAAAGTAAAGCAAATGTTGACTGATCCTGCAAGGGCTCGTAGGGATGATCCGGGCGACCCTGAGGTTTGTAATCTATACCCTTTTCATAAAATATATTCACCAAAATCCATGCAGGATGAAGTTGCAGAGGGATGCCGAACCGCCAAAATTGGCTGCGGGGATTGTAAAAATATGCTTACGCAAACAATGCTCGGAGGTATGCGGCCTATTATGGAAAAACGCTGTGAAATAATTAAAAAACCAAAAGAAGTTGAAGAAATAATTGCTGAAGGGACAAAGAAGGCGCAAGTAGTTGCAACTTCTACGCTCGAAAAAGTAAAACAAGTTATGAAGCTTAAATAGAAAACAATGGAAACCAAAGATACTCTCAATTTACCGAAAACCGATTTCCCAATGAAAGCC
>CAZMXD010000070.1:0-8909 GCA_964570185.1 uncultured Nitrospina sp.
AAAAAACAAAAATGCTAAGGACTATTAACTCATATAAGCCGTCAAAATTTTGTAATACCTTGACAAAGGTCAATAAATTCATTAAGTTAGAGCTAGAAAACTTGAGGGTAATCTGCGCCCGTGAATAAATTTTTTCCAGCGATCAATCTAATTTTAGTCCTCATTATTACTGCACTAGGTATTATGTCAGTTATTATATGGACAAATCCCCCTTATCCATCACAAGTGGATGGAACATTAGTAGTGGCATCGCCAAAACCCTTTAAAAACCTAGAAGTTACCAGACCTAATTACAATGCACAAACAGTGTCTCAGATGGTTCAGGCAAATATTTTCCGTAAAGAAAGAAGGGAGTATGTACCGCCCGTTCTCTCTATCCAAACTGTTGTGCCTTCAGTACTTGCACCCGCTTTACCACCACCTAATCTAATTTTAAAAGGGATTTTAATGCTGGGAGGCACAAAAATTGCTATTTTGCAGGGTAGTTATTGGCTAAATAATGCTAATAAGGCCGTACAGCAAAAGATAAAGAAAAAAGGCTACTCCATAGGACAAATTGTCGGGAATTTTGAATTGACAGAAATAGATAAAACCAGTGTAACCCTCGATGACAAGAAAGGCCAAGTTGTGCAGTTGCGATTGACGAAACGTTCACCCGAAAAAGCAATTCAACGTGCGGGTACTGCTTTTTTTCAAAAAAACAAAAATAATGATCCTAAAAGAACATCTGCTGCAGTGGGTGCTGCTAGAATTTCAGGAACAAGGACATTTGCTTCACCAGTTCTAGCTCCGGAAACAGCAACCTCTCATATTTCAGGAAGATAATAACATGTTGAAAAAAGTAAACCCCGTTGAGCGAATTTTGCTTAGGCATAAAAAAATTTCAGAAAAGGTTTTAAAAGAAATCAAAAATAATAATCTGCATTCTGGAAGCTATATGGGCAAAACTCTGGTAGATCATGGCTATATACACACTCAAACCCTGCTGGAAACTCTTAGCACCGAGTTACGCTTACCTTATGTCAAAAGAGATCAATATCCAAAATCTGGCTTGCCAGTTGAAGATCTTTCTATTTCGGAGACTTTTTTACGAGAAAAAATTATCTTTCCCCTGCAACTCAAAGAAGACAGCTTAATTGTTGCCGTATATGATCCTTTTGACCTTTACACTATCGAAGATTTAAAAGTATCGCTTGGCAAGAACATCCGAGTTGTCTTAAGCAGCGAACAAGATATTTTGGAATCCATAGAAGCGCACTATGGTAAAGGAGGCAGTTCTGCAATGGACCGCATGGTGGGCAATATCAATGACGATGATCTGCATGGTCTAGATTCAGATGAAAGTACGGAACATATTCGGGACATGGCTTCTGAAGCTCCCGTCATTAAACTGGTGAACCATATAATAAGTGAAGCCATAGAATCACGGGCTAGTGATATTCATTTTGAACCTTTCGCCGACGAACTTCTTTTAAGATACCGAATCGATGGCATTCTTCATGAGTTTGATCCGCCACCCAAGCGTTTAAGCTCTGCTATTACCACCCGCATAAAAATCATGGCAAAGATGGATATTTCGGAACGCCGATTACCACAGGATGGAAGAATAAAATTAAAAATATTAGGAAAAGATATCGATATGCGTGTATCCACATTGCCTACCTTACATGGTGAAAGCGTGGTCATGAGAATACTCGACCGAGGGAGCCTTTTGTTAGACCTAAGTCAAATGGGTTTTCCTAAACAGGTTTACGAAGAACTAGAAGAATTAATTCTTAAACCTTACGGAAAACTATTAGTAACTGGCCCTACAGGTAGTGGAAAAACCACAACGCTTTATGCGGCCTTGAGCAAGATCAACACACCAAATAAAAAAATAATTACTGTTGAAGATCCAGTGGAATATCAAATGCGCGGCATCAATCAGATACATGTAAAGTCTCAGATTGGGCTCAACTTCGCTAGCGGATTACGGTCTATAGTGAGACAGGACCCAGATGTCATTATGGTTGGAGAAATCCGTGATCCAGAAACCGCTGAGATTTCCATTCAAGCGGCTTTGACAGGGCATTTGGTTTTTAGCACGGTTCATACAAATGATGCTGCAGGTGCAATCACGAGACTACTCGACATGGGTATCGAAAATTTTCTTATTTCTTCAGCATTATTAGGCGTGCTTGCGCAAAGATTAGTAAGGGTCATTTGTCCGGATTGTAAAGAGGAAAAACCTTTAGCACAAGCACTTAGGGCGGAGATAGGACATCTCGGAAAAGAAAATATTAAAGTTTATCAAGGTAAAGGTTGTAAAGCATGCAGTCAAACAGGATTTCGAGGTAGATGTGGGATTTACGAATTGTTAGTCATTGATGACAAAATCAGGGAGTTGATATTAAAAAAATCAACAGCTCAAATTATTCGTGATCAGGCACGCCAAAAAGGAATGAAAACTTTACGGGAAGATGGCTGGGATAAAGTCATAAAGGGCATTACTACTGTAGAAGAAATTCTTCGCGTCACCCAGAATGACCGAAACTGATAGCAAAGGCTAAGAACTCACAAAGGCAAACCATGACGGTTTACTCATACAAAGCCACTGATCAAAATGGCAAATATGTAGAAGGTGATATTAACGCACCCGATTATAAAGATGCAATTCAACAAATCCGCAAGCTAAATTATTTTCCAGTAAAAGTATCGGAAGGAAAAAATTTTTCGAAGGTCTCATCTGTTATACGCCAGTCCTTTCCAAGCTGGCGCTCTGCTATCCCCGATCAAGAATTGATGGCCCTTACTCAGCAACTTGCCACCCTCGTAGATTCTGGATTAACAATAGATGATGCGCTCGCCACCCTAATCAAAGTGGCTGAAACAGAAAAAATCAAAACAATATTTTCTGATATTCGAAAAAAGGTGCATGCAGGCAGTACTTTTGCCGATGCGCTGGCGGAGCATCCAAAAATCTTCTCAAATCTCTATGTCAACATGATTCGAGCAGGTGAGGCAGGAGGAATTTTAAATGACTCTCTTTCTAGGCTTTCTTTATTTATGGAAAAGTCTGTTGAATTAAAAAACAGCATTCGATCAGCCATGGTTTATCCTGCCATCCTTACATTTATTGGTGGCACAGCCGTTATAATTCTAATCACTTTTGTAATACCGCAATTTTCAAGGTTATTTGAGGAAATGGGCGCGGCACTTCCCTTGCCCACTCAAATTATGCTAGGCATAAGCTCCCTAATCGTAAATTACTGGCACATATTAATTTTAGGAACAATTAGTTTCTTCTCTGCCGCCAACTTTTACATAAAAACGAATAAAGGACGACTTAAATGGGATAGTATGCTCTTGAATATTCCTCTCTTCGGGCCATTGATCCGTAAAATTGAGGTTTCCCGATTTAGTTTGACTATGGCGACCTTGTTAAAAAGCGGTGTTCCAATCTTACAGGCAATGGGAATTGTTCAATCTATTTTAATCAACCGAGTAATAGCAGACTCCGTAAAACCCCTAAGGCAAGCTTTAAAGAGAGGGAAAGGGCTTTCCGGCCCACTTCAAGAAGCGGAAGTTTTTCCTCCTATGGCATTACATATGATCACTATCGGGGAAACCTCGGGTGCTTTAGATGAAATGTTGATAAAAGTCTCTAAAACTTACGATAAGGAAGTCGAACAATCTATCAAACAATTAATTTCTCTTATCGAGCCCATGATGATTTTAATTATGGCAGTGATCATTGGCTTTATCGTTGTGTCCATGCTACTCGCAATTTTCAGCGCTAATGATATCAATTTTTAAAGAACTCTTTGATTTAAAACCAAGGAATATTATGAAGCATAAATTTAAAAAAATCCAAAAATTGGGCACCAAAGGTTTCACCTTAATAGAACTCATGGTGGTAATGGTTATTATCGGACTGTTGGCTGCCATCGTGGCACCAAATTTATTTGGTCGGGTTGACAAGGCAAGACAACAAGACGCGCAAGTGCAAATCGCACTTCTGGGCCAAGCGCTCGACCTCTACCGTTTGGAAAAATACAAATATCCGACTAGCGATGAAGGCCTTAACGCTATCAAGCCTTATTTGAAAAAGAATATTCCAAAAGACCCTTGGGGAAATAACTATGTCTATGAGTCTCCAGGAAAAGAAGGACGTGAGTATGATTTATATTCTTTTGGCGCAGACAATGCGGAAGGAGGAGAAGGAACTGACATGGACATTGTCAGTTGGGAAAACTTTGAATAAACCGATTATCTCCGGCAATAAAGGCTTCAGTTTATTGGAACTAATTCTTGTTCTATTTTTAATGGGACTAATTATGGGTCTTGCTCTACCTTTTGTAGTTAAAACCCTTGACCGCATCAAACTTCAATCAGAAGTCAGGCGAATCGCATCCGCCATACAATTTGCCCGTAGCGAAGCAATTAGCAAAAAAACAATATTTACTTTTAATGCCAACATTGACGAAAATAAATATTGGCTAGCAATCCCAAAAGAAAAAAAAGTAATTCAATCAAAAACTCTTGATAAATCTGTACGAATAAGAGATTACAAGCATGCGGAAAATACATTAACAGACGGAAATTTTATTATAAATTTTTACCCGCTCGGCAACTCCAGTGCGGGAACCATCCACCTTCAGCCATATATGGACGAGAGTGAAAGAATTATTTATGCCATCATTATCGACCCTATTACAGGAAAACCTAAAATCAAACGCTTTGAGGAGTGATCAGGGTTTTTCTCTTCTGGAAGTCATTGTAGCCCTGCTAATAATGTCTGGTGGCTTTTTAGCAGTGGTCAATCTATTCTCAGGAAGTGTGCGTTCCGTAGATCTCTCAAGCCAATACCTTAAAGCTGTAACACTGGCAAACTCAAAAATAAACGAACTGGAAATTGAAAATTTTTTTATGGATGACAAATCCGGAAGGTTTAAAAACGAAGAAAATTATCGCTGGGAAATCGATATAGAGCCCTACGATTCTAGCTTGAATAATGAAAACCCAAGGATTCAATTACAAAAAATATTATTAAAAGTATTTTGGAAAGACAATGGTAACCCTAGAAAGCTTGAATTGGCAACGCTGCGCCTGGATGGGCAGACTTATCCAGTGGCCGACGCAAAATTGAAACAACTTTTTAAAGGAGGTGCGGTAAACATCAGCACGGGTGGGGGCTCAGAGGAAACTGCTCCACCAGGTACTACACCTTCTATCTCATCAAATAATAATATCTCAGGTTCCAATACATCAAGAATCAGTGGCTCAACAACTCAAAATATTTCAGGAAATTGATGAAAAATATTATTTCAAAAAATCAAGCCGGATTCACTCTAATTGAACTTATTGTATCTTTATTAATAGTTGCAATTATTATTGCTTTAGGACTTGGTGGCGTTCGCCTAGGAATTACTGCGCGCAATGTTGGGGAATACAAAGTTGATACTTTTCAACGCCTACGTATTATCACAGAACAACTCACTCAAAAACTACAATCGACTTATCCCGTTTTTGTGACCCAAAAAGATGGAATCCCCTTAGAACAAGGCGCCACTTCTTCTCATAGAATCATGGCATTTGAAGGAGAATCTGACTCTTTACGTTTTGTCACATTTACATCCCCCATAACGGCTACCAGCCAAGACTCATTCATTCATGAAGTAAAGGTTTATATAGGTAAACACCCTGAAACTGGGAAACAAGGCATCATACTTATGGAAAAAGAAATTTCAGGAGGGGATATATTTTCTACCATAAACCCTGATGCAGAAAATACGCGATACTTTTTACTTTCCGAAAATGTAAGCCAAATCAAGTTTCGTTATTACCAAGTGCAAAAACTTCAGCCCAAACAAATCAAAGAGGTTAATAATAGCCCCACCCACTCAGGAAATTGGGTAAATAGGGTTGTTATGGATCCTTTTGAAGTGACTCAAGAAACACCAATCAACCCCCTTCTTGAATTTGAAAAAGCAAACAAGATTTCTCTGCCAAGAGCGGTAGAAATCACCATTGAAATAACCTCATCGAGGACCGAAAACAAGGAAAATTTATCAGAGGATGCAAAAACGTTTTTCTCACCTCCTATCGTTGTTCTACTCAACTCTGGAATGGAAATTGCAGTACCAGAAAGGAAGGAGAAAAACGATGAAAAAGCATAAAGACAACCAAAAAGGCATAGCCTTGATGGCCGTCCTATGGGTTCTGGTGATCCTGATTGCTTTGGCCACTGAATTTGCATATTCAATGAAAATGGAGGTCAATACCGCCAGAAACTACAAGGAAGACGCAGAAAGCTATTATTTATCAAAAGCAGGCTTTAATTTAGCACTAGCAGAGCTTTTTAAAGATGCGCGTTTTCATTCTATGCATGAAGAACATGGTTGGATAACAGGGAATATTTTGCCAGTGGGAACGGAAATTGAATTGCCTTTTGAAAACGCAACTCAAGGTAGAACAGCGAAAGATAAAACAGTTCAACATTTTGACATAGTCAATAGAAAAGACATCGCGTTACTTAATGGAACCGTCAATTATACAATTCAAGATGAAAATGGCAAAATTTCTATAAATTCTGCAAATAAAAATACTTTGAATAAACTACTGGAATTTTCAGGGATTGAAGACAAAACCGAACAAAATATTATCTCAGATTCAATATTAGATTGGATTGATGCAGATAAAAACCATAGGCTTCATGGGGCTGAAGATGACTATTATCGCAAACAAAATCCCCCTTATTTTTCCAAAAACGGGAATATTGAAACCTTCGATGAACTTTTGAAAATCCGTGGCATCACAAAAGAGATCCTTTATGGATCTTCAGATACAAATAATGAAGAAAAACAATATAAAGGTATTGTCAATCATCTCACCATTTATAAAATTCCAACGGTGAACCCAAATACAGCGAGCAAAGAAGTATTGGATATTTTATTCGAACCTGAAAAGGTCGACGAAATTTTAAAAAATATATATTCAAAAGGATTCCATTCCAACACGTTATCGAATTTTTTTAGGATTAAATCTACAGGAAAAATAACAAGTAGTAATACAGAGCATAGCGTGGAAGCGGTAATAGAAAAAGATGTCACCAACGGTAAACCAAAAATGATTATCCACTATTGGAACAATAACGCACTGGACTTATGAAATCTGTTTTTACAGAAAAATCTCTAGGGTTGGATATCCGCGAGGACTCTGTAGTCCTAACCCTTATGGGCAAAAATTTTCGTACTGCTGAAATAATTGCAGGCGAATTCATCGATTTAAAATTGCTGACGGGTAAAGACGAAAAAGCAGAAAAACATTTTTTAAATGAGGTCAATAGATTCTTGATCGAGCATGATGCTTGGTCCGAATCAGTTGTTGTGAGTTTACCAAGAAGTCTCGCAATGTTTAAAACCTTTGAATTGCCTGCACCAGATATAAAAGCAGTATACTCGATGATAGAGTTTGAATTAGAAAGGCATTTCCCATCTGGTCTGGAGGAATTATACTACACATATCAGCTTACAAAAAAATCTGACAGCATCTTTCATATCGCTTTAGTGGCTATAAAAAAAGAAATTGCAAACTACTATTTAAAACTCATAAGAAAACTTAATTTAAAAATAACTGTCCTAGACATTCCAACCTTTTCTAATGCCAACCTTGCCCTTCCCCTGGAAACAAAAGACTCTGTCTTAACAGCGATGATTGACATTAGTCCGCGTGCCCTGGAAATTGTTTTAATAAAAAAAGGAGTCTTAGAATATTCGCGAAATAGCACATGGGAAAATACCGATATAAAAAATGCATATTTAGGACGAGAAATTTCTTCGGGCGAACTGGATAGCCTTACTAAAAACATGTCTACCCGTATAATCAAAGAATTAGAACAAGCGCTTTCTTCATGCGGGAATATCGAAGAAAATGAATCTATTGAGCGTATATTTTTAATAGGAGGCGGATCACTCGCGGCCCAGATCGCAAAATTCCTCGAAAAAGAAACAGAAGTTTTAACACAAATTATAAGTATTCCAAATTCGATTTCTTTCGATGCACCCAAATCTTTTTCTAAAAACTACATGATGACGGCATTAAGTCTTGCTTCCAGGGAAATCAAAAAGCAAAGTATCAACGCAAATTTATTACCCGCAGATCTACAGTCTAAGAGAAAAAGATTCAATCCCAAAATATCATTAGGTTTAGTTGCAACAGTATTAGTTTTTCTCGGAGTTTGGATTGGCAGTCAAATCCACTTAAACAAAAAAACATTAGCATCTTTAGACAGCCAACTGCTCGAGATAAAAAGCAGGGTTTCAAATCTTGAAAAAATTGATCTCGAATATATATCAATCCAGAACTATGTAAATATTTTCAATGCTATCGACAAACAACATCCGTCCAAACTTTCCCTTCTTACGAGACTAAGCCAGTTGTTGCCAAATGATACCTGGCTAACAAATATTAAATTTCAAAAGGGTGAAATGGAAATAAAAGGTTTTTCACCTACAGCTTCAAAGTTGATTCCTTTAATTGAGAAATCGCCCAGTTTTAAAAAAACAAGTTTTGTAGGCTCTATAATCAGGGAATCTATAGGAGAAAAATTTACTATTCGCTCAAAACTGGAGCCTAGCCTATGACGGTCAAAATAGGAGAAAGAGATAAAAAATTTTTAATTGGTGGTGGAATTTTTGTGGCCTGCTATTTTTTATTCTTGTTTGTCGCACAACCAGCATATGAGAAACAAGCTAATATAAATATAAGGATTAAAGACAAAATAAAATTTATCGAGAAGTACTATAAAGTCTTGAATCAAACTTCACATTACCAAGCAAAAGAAGCTGCAAATAAAAATACAAAATTAATTTTAGAGAAAAAGTTTTTAGAAGAAAAAGAACCGGGACTTGCTGCGGCCCGACTTCAAA
>CAZMXD010000071.1:0-8880 GCA_964570185.1 uncultured Nitrospina sp.
GAACTTGGAAAGTCCATTTTAATTCCTTCTTTATAAGTGATAAGGTAGGGGGGATTTTATGATTCAAGCCACCTAAGCGAAATCATTATATATAGTAATGTCAAACAAAACAATAGATTCTGGACATACAACGGCTGTTTATCAGCCAGACGCTGTTTTTGTGGAACATGCGGCTAAACACTATTCCATGTCGCAAAAAATCTTATCCAGAATTCCTAACACGCCGGTTTACGAAATTCAAAATATCGAGGAACTAGAAAAACAATTTAAGACTTCAAAACCTGACGTTTTTGGAGAAGCGAAAAAGAGTTTGGTTTTATCTCGTTTCCGGGGATCTTTTTTAAAAAAATGTCCAGGAGCAAGTCCAGGAATGGTTTGTTGTAATTATTATGTAGTCAACTTGTCAAAAAATTGTATCTACGATTGTTCCTATTGTTTTTTACAAAATTTTTTGGACAATAACCCATTGCAAGTGGTTTTTGTAAATATTGAAGATCTATTTCAGGAGCTTGAAGATGTTTTTACTCGATTCCCTGATCGAAGTTTTCGCGTAGGCACTGGTGAAATTACTGATAGCCTGGCTCTTGACTCACTGGTTCCCTACTCCCAACTATTAGTTCCCTTTTTCAATCGACAAAAAAATGCTGTTTTAGAACTAAAAACCAAATCAGATTGCGTAGAAAACTTATTGGGCCTGCCTGACCCCACCAACGTTATCGTGTCTTGGTCGATCAATCCCCAAAAAGTGGTTGATCTTGAAGAAAAGAGCACACCCAGCTTAAAAAAACGTTTGCATGCGGCCAGCCAATGTGCCGAAAAAGGTTATCGAATTGGCTTTCATTTCGATCCTATTATTTTAATACCCGATTGGGAAAAAGCCTATCAGGAATTGGTAGACACTCTTTTTGAGTATATTCCGGTATCTCAGATCGAGTGGATAAGCCTAGGAAGTTTCCGCTATAGATCCTCGTTAAAACCGATTATCAAGTCGCGGCACCCAAAAACTATGCTGTTCACTGGCGAACATTTACAGGGTAAAGATGGTAAATTTCGCTATTTACGTCCTTTGAGAAATAGGGCCTACGAAACTATTCGTGGATTTTTAAAGGAAAAATCCCAAGACTTGAGTATTTATCTTTGTATGGAAACGAAAGAAATTTGGGAGGGCGTTACGGGTAAAACACCAAGAAGCGATGAAAAGCTGGACGCTTTCTTTGATCTATAAGCAAAAGCTATAAACGCATTGGCATGACAATACTCTTATATTGGTCATCATTGGCAGAGGTAAAAAGGCAGGAATGATTTTGATCCTTCAAATTGAGGGTTACCGCCTCGACATCCATGACATTTAAAATATCTAGAACATATTTGGCATTCAAGCCAATTGACACCTCATCTCCGTTATAGTCAATCGCCACTTCTTCTACCGCAGCACCTAAATCGGTATTATCTGAAACCAGGGTAAGATTACCTGTTTGTATCTCGAACCGTACCATTTTTGATTTTTCATCCGCCAATAACGAGACCCTTTTTAGAGCATGGGTCAAATCTTCTCGATTGACTTCAGCTTTCAGTGAATTGTCAGATGGAATGACTTGGCGATAGTTCGGAAACTTGCCGTCAATCTTTCTAGAAACGATAACCTGTGTGCCGTGAATAAAAGCGAGATGATTTTCATGAGAAGAGAAACCAAATTTCTCATCATCATCCTCCAACAACTTTAATAGTTCAGACAAAGCTTTTTTGGGAAGTAAAAAACTGGCCTTTTCTCCCTTGCCAGCATGCGAATTAACCGGTCTGTTTATCAAAGCCAGCCTGTGTCCATCAGTCCCTACAAGGGTTGCGCTATCTCCTTCTGTTTCCAACAGCAAACCGTTTAATGCCTGCCGCGATTCATCTGGCGATACCGAGAAAAAAGTTTTTCGAATCATTTCCTTTAAGATTTTTCCGTCAAATTCTATAAGAACCTTGTCACTGTATTCGGGCATTGGCGGGTAATCTTCCGGTGGTAAACCAGGCAGACGAAATTTAGATTTTCCACATTTCAAAGCGATCCAGTTATTTTCTTCTTTTTTGATATAAATTTCTTCGTTAGGAAGTTCCCTAATAATATCAAACAATTTTCTGGCGTTCAGAGTCACCTCACCTTCCGTCGTAACATTCGCCAGATAAGTTCCCAGTGTACCTATCTCTAAATCGGTAGCTCGAAGACAAATTCCATCCTTTTCAGCGGAAAGATGAAGGTGGGAGAGTATGGGCATCGCCCCTTTTGGCTCGACTATTCCCTGAACTTTGTGGACGGCATTCAGGAGGACATCCCGGCTTATTCTAACTTCCATGTAACTCCTCAATTACTACAAATTGCGCCCACTACTGGGCTTGAAGAATTTTTAGCACAATTGCAAAAACCTGTCAAAACAAATGATCAAACATGAACAAATTTTAAAACCCTTAGAGCCAGTGCTTGTAAAAAATCAGGAAAGGATGTTATTTGTTACTTTTAAACCAATTATTAAAATAGCGATAAGGGGTTGAAAAAAAATAAATTATTAACAAAGCGGATCAAATACTTTCTGTAAGGTAAAATTATTTTTTCGCAATTTTTGCCCAGGAATCTCTAAGGGTTACAATTCGATTAAACACGGGAGAATCTGAAGAAAAGCCCTTATTATCTCTACAGAAATAGCCTAGCCTTAAAAATTGAAACCGCCCTGTGGCATTTTTTAGAGAGGGTTCTATAAATGCATTCTTAATAATCTCAAGCGAATTAGAGTTCAAACATGATTTTAAATCGGGGCAATTTTTTTCATCAGCGGGGTTCTCATGTGTAAAGAGATGATTATACAATCTTACTTCTGCTTTTTGCGCATGACTGGCTGAAACCCAATGTAAAGTACCTTTTACTTTGCGCCCGTCTTGCGTCGAACCACTTCGAGTTTCAGGATCGTAGGTACAATGCAACGCAACTATTTCTCCCTCTCCATTTTTGACCACCTCTTTACACTTAATTAAATAAGCGTGTTTGAGTCGGACTTCCCGGCCTGGCGCAAGGCGAAAAAATTTCTTTGGCGGGTCTTCCATAAAATCTTCTTGTTCGATATATAACGTCCTGGAAAACGGTAATTTCCGTGTTCCTGCACCTGGATCTTCCGGATTATTCACAGCATCCATTTCCTCGATCTTTTCTTCGGGATAATTGACCAATATTACTTTAAGAGGGCGCAAAACAGCCATTACCCGCATTGCATTCAGGTTCAAGTTCTCGCGAACGCAATGCTCTAGCAAGGCAAAATCAACCGTGCTATTACTTTTGGAAATCCCTATCCTTTCACAAAATTCACGAATCGCCTCTGCAGGATATCCGCGTCGTCGCATTCCCGATAGAGTCGGCATACGCGGGTCATCCCAATCCTCTACGTGGCCTTCTTCAACCAACTGCAAAAGTTTTCTTTTACTTAAGATGGTGTAGTTGAGATTCAGTCGGGCAAACTCAATTTGCTGTGGATGATAAATTTCCAACTCGTTTAAAAACCAATCATAAAGAGGTCGGTGGTCTTCAAACTCCAAAGTACACAGAGAATGGGTAATATTTTCAATGGAGTCGGATTGCCCATGAGTAAAGTCATACATGGGGTAAACGCACCATTTAACACCAGTTCGATGATGAGGGGATTTCAATATTCGATAAAGAATGGGGTCGCGCATATTAAGATTACCAGAACCCATATCGATTTTGGCCCGAAGAACTTTTTCACCTTCTTTAAATTCACCCGCTTTCATTTTTTGAAACAAGTCAAGGTTTTCCTCGATAGAACGATCCCTAAATGGACTATTTTTTCCTGGTTCGGAAAGGGTTCCGCGATATTCTCGAATCTGATCCGGAACCAAATCATCTACATAGGCCTTCCTTTTTTGAATCAACCGCATGGCAAATTCAAAAAGCTGATCGAAATAGTCTGAAGCGTAAAATATCCGATCGCCCCAGTCAAATCCGAGCCATTTAACATCTTCCTGTATGGCTTTAACATATTTCGTTTCTTCTTTGCTCGGATTGGTATCATCAAACCTCAAATTGCATAAACCTGAATATTTTTCCGCAAGTCCAAAATTAAGACAGATTGACTTTGCATGTCCAATATGGAGATGCCCATTGGGTTCTGGGGGAAAACGCGTGTGAATGGTAAACTTGCCGGACTTTAAATCTTCGTCAATTTTATTTTGAATAAAGTTGGAAGGGGATTCGACTTCTGACAAATTTTTTCTCCTCTTGTTGAATCTCTAACGTAAAAATAAAAAGTTATTATACTCGTAAAATTTATTAAGAAAATCTCTAATATTTTGAAGTTTTTTTATCTCCGAAGCATCCAATCCCATCCAAAAAAACAGACTTAATTCTTAAAACAAAATTTGTTTTCCCCTTCACAGCTTTTTTAAGGTAAAAATAGAAACTTAATAAAAGAGAAACTCCTTTTAATACTCTATATGAAAGCAATATATTGGCGAACCGAAGGTTTAAAATCCTTTTAATATTTCTTATCTGTGTGGGTTGCAGTTTTTGGTTGGTTTCTCGCTATCCTGCTCTGGATGCCAAAGCGGCATTATCAGGAATGGAAGCATTTGAGGACCCACTCACCAATGAAGCGCATTTTCATGCAACAAGAAACGCTGATTTTTATACTCGCGTAATGATTACCACGCTGAATTGGTATGAAACCAATTGGCGTGGCATGGCATTTGGTCTTGTGTTTGCGGCAGGTTTTTTCACTCTATTAAAATACATTCCCCGGCAATCTTCAGACAAACGCTTTCGAAATAGTTTTATGGGAATGTTTGTAGGAACTCCTCTGGGGGTATGTGTCAATTGCGTTGCTCCCATAGCCAAAGGAATGTATGAAGCTGGAAGCAAAATGGAAACCGCACTGGCTGTCATGTTCAGTTCGCCCACACTGAATATCATTGTATTGACCATGTTATTTTCCATTTTTCCTTTTTACATGGCCTTGGCAAAACTTCTGGCAACATTCGTATTGATACTGATAATTGTTCCCTTCATCTCCTACAAAAAAAAACAATCCATTGATGATTCTGCTTCCGAAGCCGATACCTACTGCGTTACCTCTAAAGAGTCGTGGCCAAAAGCTTTGAAAGGAGCAACCTTTGATTATTTAAAAGGTCTCCGATACATCTTTATTAGAACTGTTCCGCTTATGTTGTTAGCCGGATTTTTCGGAGCATTAGCAAGCCACCTTTGGAGTTTTGACAAGCTGATTGGGGTGCCGATCAACCTGGTCAACTTAAGCTTGATTTCTTTCATGGGGACTCTGATGCCATTACCCATAGCTTTTGATTTAATGCTGGCACAGGCATTGATGATGTCCGGGTTGGCGCCCGCATTCGTCACCACCATGTTGTTCACTCTTGGCACATTTAGCATTTATTCTGCGATGATTGTTGCGCGTACCTTCTCTATCTTTCTTGCGATTAAGTTGTTCATCATTATCTCGATGATGGGAATTGCATTGGGTTATACCACCAATGTTTTCATAGAATACCGTCACATTCATTGGTTGCAACAATACGACCAAATTGTAGGTAAACCTGCGATTAAAAAAAATCCTTTTGAACCCAACAATTTTTCTCCTATACCCGCAACAAAACATGCGGCTCCAATTTTTTATAAAAAGGGGAATATCATTCTTCATGCTCTTTCACATGAGCCTCGTAGTTTACAAAAGGATAAACTCTTCACGGTACAGAACGGAAAAAAAATGGGAATCACCTACTCCAATGCGATGACCCCAAGCATTTTTCTTGATCCATTATTCTTTGGGCGAGGCATTGCTTCGGGAGATTTTAATAACGATGGCTGGAACGATTTTGCCATTGCTACCGACAATGGATTCGAGCTTTATCAGAATCTGTATGGGAAAAGTTTCAAGAAAATTTTCAGCAATGTTACTGAGGTTAAAGATAAGCAAACCATCAACATTGCGATGGTCGATTTGAATAATGATGGTTGGCTGGACATTTTCCTTACGACCCTTAACGAAGGAAACTACCTTATATTAAATCCTATTCCCGTTAAGGGAAAAATAACCGTAAAAAAAATTCCCAATGGAGGGGCGTTTTTAACCAGCGCTTCGGCTTTTGCCGATATTGACCACGATAATTATCCGGATATGATTAACGGCAATTATTTCCTGGGCATTTTAACCCGCAAGCCAGTAAAGCAGGCTAAAAATCAGTTGGTCTTTAATAACAATCTTGATTTTAAAATTCAGAATATGGAAGGTATTCCGGGCCAAACACATTCCGCCCTGCTTTCAGACTTCAATCTGGACGGACAACTTGACCTCGCTGTGGGCAACGACTATCGCGTTGCCGATACTTACTACCACGGCCAAAAAAAAGGAGCATTCAATAAAATACGCAATCAGGACAAGATAATTCCCATCACCACTCAAAACACTATGAGCATCGACACCGGGGATTTTAACAACGACTTGATCCCGGATATTTACTTGGCAAATATAGGGATGTCACGCGGGCTGGATGTGGTTTCAAATATTTTTGGTGACACCATGCAAAATGTTGGACTTAATTTTTGTGAATCTGGGAAAAGTGTCCTGGATAAAAAATCATGCCATCAATTAATCAAACTGGCCACCCTGTTGAACCCGGAAAAGCAGGACATTACAGAAAAATGTACGCTATTAGGTGAGGCCGAAAAGATTCAAGAATGCATGGTCATGCGTATGGTTCTCGTGGCTACGGTTCGAAAAGACAAATCTCTCTGCAAAAAAATCTCAGAACCGTTCATGCTTAACAATATGGTTTGCAATAAATATTTTGAAGCCCAGCATCTCAAAATTGCAACGGACCAAGAAATTCCCATGCAAACTCAGTTCAACTTGCTTTTAAAAGGGCAAACCGACCATACCTTTAAAAATGTTTCCAAACAGACTGGAATTTCCACGGCGGAATGGAGTTGGAACGCACGATTTGCAGATCTTGATAACGACCAATGGCAAGATCTATACGTGGTCAATGGTGTACCCATCACTCAAGAATTTGCTGCTAATAATTTCTTTCATAACCAGAACGGGCAAACGTTTAAATCTGCAGAGAAAGAATTTGGCTTGGATGACTATGATCACAGTTCCTCTTATACTTATCTGGATATTGATCGGGACGGAGACCTTGATATTATCGCAAATACCTTATATGGTTCGTTCAAGGTGTATACTAATAGCGAAACAAAAAATAACAGTGCGACCTTCAAGTTTAATGATGAAAAAGGGAACCGGTTTTGTTTAGGGTGCAAAATAATTATCCGCTACGGTCATAATGGAGAACAACATCAGTTTCGCGAAATAAAAACTGGGGGCGGCTTTCATTCCTACGATGCCCCTGAAGCACATTTTGGTTTAAGTGGTTTTAAAAGCATCCATAAAATAGAAATAATGTGGTCAACAGGAGAAAAGACGTCTTTGGAAGGCAACTTTCCTGTGAATCATGAGTACACCGTTCAAAGAAAATCTTGAAATCTACCCATATCTGAACTGTCTGTACTATTCAAATAAAACAATATGCAAAAAATTATCGGACTTTTTATTATTTTAGTTGTTATAGGCGCTACTATCTGGCGTTTGGCCACCCATGAGGAGCCTATGCGCGCAGAGGATTATTTGCGATTAGGAATTGAAAGAGGGGCTGCCGGCAAACATGAAGGTGCCATCGAAGCATTTAAAAAAGCGCTTCATGAAAACCCCGATTACATTCCTGCGTATTTGAGTTTGGGTAACGCATATGGTAATACAGGGCGTTATGAGGAATCGATTGCATCCTATAAAGAGGGGATTCAGCTTAATTCAAGGCATCCGCAAGTGCCGCAAATGGAAATGAATATCGCGTCGATTGCCCATAAAATGAATGATAAAAAAACAGCTGTCCTTTATGCGCAAAAAGCGATTCAGTCTTATACAGATCGTAATGATTATGCAGGGGTGGCCAAAGCCGCAGCCCAATTACGAATGATTGAAATAAAAGTACCCTAAAAAAATTATGTCACTTTGGTTATTAGTCGGATTGGGAGGTTTTGTTGGAGCCATTTTACGCTACTGGATCAGTGGTTGGATTCAAACTGGATTTGTCACCTTTCCATTTGGAACTCTCGGAGTAAATTTTCTGGGTAGTCTTTTACTGGCTCTTATAATGTATGCATCCCAATATCGGGGACTCCTCGGCGAGGAGGCCAGAGTATTCCTTAGCATTGGGGTGCTGGGCTCTTTCACCACTATGTCTACATTTAGTTTTGAATCTATGAAACTATTGGAACAAAACGAACACATTATGTTTTGGCTTAACCTGATGGGTACTATTTCCCTGTGCTTCCTGGCTATCTATTTGGGTAAAATTTTAGTCGTTGGGATGGGGATGAAATAAAATGAAAAAAGAATCTGACGCTATTTTACTGAGAATATTTATTGGCGAATCAGATACATATGAAGGCAAATCATTATCTAAATATTTGGTTGAATTTTTCAAACAGGAAGGATTAGCAGATGCCACTATATTTAGAGGTATAGGAGGGTTTGGCAAAAAGAGTAAATTGCATACCACCTCCATTTTAAGATCATCCGAAGATCTGCCAATAGTGGTTGAAGTGGTTGACCGGAAAGAAAATATAGAACGCGTGAAACCTCAAATCGGAGAAATTGTTGAAGAAGGGCTGATTACCGAAGAAAAGGTTAAAATAGTCGTTTACGAAAGCAAAATATCTTCCTAAAATTATATTAGAATCACATTTCCCTGAAATAAATTTTATGCGCCTGTAGCTCAGCTGGATAGAGCAACGGACTTCTAATCCGTAGGTCGTAG
>CAZMXD010000072.1:0-8856 GCA_964570185.1 uncultured Nitrospina sp.
CCTGTCATATTGGCACCACTTAGGTCAGCTTTGCTTAAATCGACCTGAGTCAATTTTCCTTTGTTTATTTTTGCACCACTTAAATGGGCTCCTGATAACTTTGCCTGATTGAGTTTAATTCTTTCCAGATTAGCTCCGATCAATTTAACATCCACCAAACTGGCTCCCGTTAAGTCGGCAAGACTCAAATCCGCCTCTGACAGGTCAGATCCTTTTAAATCCGTTCTGCGTAGAATAGCTCCATTTAATTTTGCGCGACTTAGATTAGAATTATGAAATTTTGCATCTGTTAAATCAGCACCTGTTATGTCTGCCCTAAGTAATCCGGTATTTTCGAAAATACCACCCACTAGTTTAGCGCCTTTTATCTGTACTCGTTTTAAATTTGCGTTTTTAAAGTTTGCTTCGAAAAAAATGGCCATGCTCAACCGGGAATCCGTAAAATCGACGGACTCCAAATTAGCACCATTGAATCGGGCGCGGCTTAAGTTACTCTCAATTGCGCTGGCGTGGCTCATGTTTGTTCTAGAAAAATCGGAATTACTAAGGTCTGCTTCATTCAAATTGCATTTGGAAAGATTTGCTTCCAGAAAGACTGCTTTCCTTAAATTTGCACTTTCAAGTTTTGAGCCAGTAAGGTTGCTTCCAAGGAATTTTGCGCCTTGTAAGTTGGTAGAATTAAAATTTGCATTTAAAGCTGTTGCCTCTAGACAGTTTACATTCTCCATTTCAGCATTGCTAAAATTGGCTTCATCCAAATTGGTCTGGTCCATATTTGAATTAGAAAGAGTACAATTTGATAAATCGGCAGACTTTAGATTGGTTTTTTTTAAGCTGATACCTAAAAACTTGATGCCAGATAAATCCAGGCCGGATAGATCTTTGCCCTCAAAAATATCTCCAGGAGTTTCTGCTCCTTCGAATTCTACTTCTGGCTCGGTAGTCTCCGGAGATTCAACTGATTCATCTTCTACTTCTGTTTCTACTGTCTCTTCCTCATCATCTATGAATTCGTCTTCCTCTTCTTCAATCAGAGTGGATGCATATTCTTCTAAAGCAGCTTCAACTTCTTCACGCGTAAAATCTACCATTTAATCTTTCCTGGAAAGCTGGATCAACGTTTAGGCGTTTTTGGAGAAAACAAGCCTATGATCATAATATAGAACTAAAGAAACTATATCAGGTTGGCCCAGAACGCAAGCCAGAACCGACCGAAATTAGTAATCTTTTTTGACTCTGAAATAAAAGATATTTTTGATAGGTCATTATCTCAACTAGTTGGGAAATAGGGGTTATAATAGGGAAAAACCTGCTTTGAGGATAACTTGAATATTAATGATGAACGACCGGTTTTGGTCTATGACGGAACATGCGGTTTTTGCACCTTCTGGGTTCGCAAATGGCAGCATATAACAGAAGATAGGTTGGTTTATAAAGCCTCTCAGGAAGTTGCCTCAAATTACCCGCAGATTCCCGAAGAGAAATTTGATTCTTCAATGTTTCTGATTTGCCCAGATGGAAGCTATTTTTCTGGGGCCAAAGGGGTTTTTAAGGCTCTGGCTATATCGACTACCAAGATACCGTTGTGGGCCTACGAGAAAGTTCCTGGGTTTGCTCCAATATCGGAATTAATATATAGCAGGATTGCCAAAAATCGCCGAATTTTCAACCTTCTTACTCGTTGGAATTGGGGTAATTCCATAGACAGGCCCAGCTGGCAGTTGGCAAGGACTTTATTGCTTATTTTTTTAATTTTTTTAAGCTTAGTCTATTTTATCACTTTTTAATCTTTTGGTACCTAAGTTGACGGCCTAATAAGCAAAAAAGACATTATTCTTTAGCAAAATTTAACCTAGAAGTTTTGGATAAAGTGGGCGCAGAACGATAAGGTGTTAAAATTGTTTCAATTGCTTCCTTATGTTACGCTCAAAGCCCAATCGAGATCATTATGAAAAATTTTCATATCTTAATTTTAATAGCGTTGATTTTTATTTTATTCGGCTGTCCTCCTCCCAAAGCCCGAAAAAAAATGCCGCGCATTTTTACATTAAGTAATACATTGGAAACTGGATTGGAGCCTTCCTTTCTTATTACAGATGATTTTAATCGTGATGAAATTTTGGACTTGGTTGTTGTTAATAGCGGAGCACATTCCTTTTCCTTTTACAAGGGAAAGGGAGATGGAACTTTTAATGATCAGCTTGTATACAATACAGGGAGGGATCCTATATGCTTAGTTTCAGGGGATTTTAATAATGACGGGTATAAGGATATTGCCGAACTTAATTACGCAGATCAAACGGTGCAAGTGTTTTTAAATACTCGATTGGGAAGTTTTCATAAAACGAAGCAATTGCTAAAACCAGGAAAAATTCCAATTAATATGATATCAGGTGATTTTAATAAAGACGGAAATGCTGATCTTGCGGTTACTATGCGCTATTTTCAGGTGATGGTTATTTTAGGGAAAGGTAACGGGTATTTTAATAAACCCGTTAAGATAGACGTGAACGGTCAGCCAACCGGAATTATTGTTGGCGATTATAACAAGGATAAAAATACCGATATCGCTGTAGGCCTTGCAGGATCAGGAAATACAGGAGTGCAGATTCTATGGGGAGAAGGTGATGGTAATTTTGAGAAGTCGAAAGTTTTCAAAGGAGGAAAGCAACCGTTAACAGTCGCAAACATAGATGTTAATAACGATGGTTATTTGGATATTGTAACATCCAGCAATTCTCTTCACGCATTGACGACTCTTATAAATAAAAAGGATAAAAATTTTAAGACTTTACGTGATTTTGCCTCAGGAAATTTCCCAAAATTTGTTGTGGCGGCAGATTTTACTGGTGATGGATTGGAGGATATAGCCGTTTCTAACTCTACCGATGATCAAATATCAGTTTCTTTAGGTAAGGGAGATGGTACGTTTACTTATCCACCGATTTATCACCCGGTTGATCAACACCCGCAGGGAATGGTTGCTGGGGACTTTAATGGAGATGGTTTAATAGATATCGCAACCGCTTGCCGAGATAAAAACTTAATCGATATTCTTACCAAGAAAAACATGATTAACCCCAAACCCAATATTGTTGAAACGAAAGCTACGGGATAGAAGGTTTTGTCTATGAGTTTACGGGTAAATCTTCACAAGGTCGTATTTGCCCTTCAGGATAGACGAGACTAATATTTTTTGGTTCGAGCAATTGGGCCACTTCCAGAACATTTTGGAAACCCTCAAGGTGGTTGTTAGATACGGGGACGAGTATCAGATCGTATTGCTTCTCTTTAAGTTCTTGTATCAACTCAGAGCTGATCGATTGGCTAGAAAAAAAGCCGCTTCCGTAAGAATAAAAATCTCTTAATCCCGATACATCTTTTAAGTCGTTTAAAGAAATATCCTGTCCCAGGACATCGGCTTTATTTTTTGGATAAAGGTTTTCCAGGATGAGTCGCATCATCCAACTTCTTGCACAGCGTAGGATTAAGATTTTCGATTCCGGGATTATGGAAGCATTGGTATTTTCCGCAAACATTTTTTCTTGTGCTTTACCTTTTCCAAGATCGAATGCGTTTAGGGCTTTTCTGAAGCTGGCTTGAATTTCTTTTTCAGGATAATGAGGGTAATTAACAACAACATGCCCATTTCCGTCGAAACCATGCCAGTTATCGGATGAATGGATTAAAGATTCCTTCTCACAGAGACTGTAGAAGTCGGTCCCTGGTTGGGGTGTGTTGATAGAAACTTGTATTTCATCTAGCCAGCCTTTTGCTGCAAGATCGTATACAAGATCAATAGTTTTTTGGTCTTCATCTTTATCAGATCCAAGTCCCCCAACGCTGATTGTCCCGTAAAAAAGCATGCCAATGCTTTTACCAAACTCAACCATGGTTTTTAGTTTTTCCAAGTCATGTTTTTTACCCAAAGTCATTTTTTCGGCAACCTGATCACTCCCTGTTTCAATTCCGAAACGGATTTTATAGTATCCTGCCGCACGCATTTCTTCCATGGCTTCTTCATCGAGTGATGCGTATTCGCACATAGCCTCGTATTTAAGATTGTGTAAACCTGCTTGTCGAATACCCTTGGCCAGAGAAATATTAAAACCCTTTTTAATATTGTGGACTTCCTCGTCAAAAAATACTCCTTCCATTTCGGGGTATTTTTCATGTAGGATTTGAATTTCTTTAATAATGTTATCCACGTCCCGTGGCCGCCAATTCAATTCATCATAGTACAAGGTGGCTGCTGCGCAAAAATTGCAACGGCGCGGGCATCCTCTTGATCCGTACATCTGAATTTGTCTATACCTGCAATTAGGTTCGTGATAGTCAATGCGATTTATATCGTCATCTTCTGGAAACGGGAGTAAGTTGATGTCTATAAGTTTTCCTCGTTCATTAGGAAATACACCAGCAATATTTTTTGGTTCTTTTCCGCAAACTAAATCGAGCACTGCAAATTCATATTCCCCGATACATACGTGATCTGCAATTTTTAATACTTCTTCGGGATGTGACATAGGGTGCTGCCCCGTAAAAATCAGCCGAGTTCCAAAATTTTCTTTTAGAGTGGCCGCAAAACGCAAATCCTCGCGAATGGTCCTAGTGGAACTCTCCATAATTAGGTAGTCAGGCTGCCCTGCATGCTGCAAATAAGTATCAACATCCCACGCTCGTAGTACCCCGTCCATAAACTTTATATTGTGAGGCGTATCTCGTTTTAAAAGTGAAGAAGTGTAGGCTAATTGCCAAGGGTAATAACCGCAGTTGGTGAAATTTTTAACACCTAAAGACCAGCGGGATGGAACATGAACCATGTGATATCCATCCCGATCAACTCCTACAGAATTGGCGACAAGAATTTCCATATTTTTAAATTTGAACCTTTGCGGGTTTGTGAAAAGAATGACTCGGCACGGTTTTTTCGAAGGAGACAGCCTGTTTTTTCCTAAATGGCAGGCGAAAAAACCATTCTCCTATCAAGGCAATGGTAATAATTAAAAATAAGATTATGGTGGCAGCATAGTTTAATCCCACCCAAAAGAAAGTTGTTTTTTCAAGAAAAGATTTTTTCTTCGCAGTAAAGGGGGTTACTTCTTTAAAAGTTCCTTTGGAATTATAGCCTCTAACACTTTTTGCTTTTATAGAACAGGCAAGGAGGTCGACGTTAGAATAACCTAAACCATGGTCAATATTGTAAAGGGCTATGGCTAAGTCAAACTTCTTTTTTTGCAATTGTCGTATATTATTCTTTCCGTAACTCGAAATACTGATGCGGCGTTGATCGGGAATAGTCAGAACCTCATCCACTCTGGAGTCCTGCTCCATAGATTCTTTGGCTGATTGTGCAACTAAAACTGTAATTTGACAATCTGGGAACTCTTCTCGTAAAGAAGCAAGCGTCTTGTTGAGTATGCGAGTCGCAGATCGAATGACTAAAATCTTTTTTGGTTGATCTTTTCTAGTCATTTTTTATCCTGGGATGTGTGCGCGTCCAAAATCACCGGGGTTTTCTAAGTCAAAAACTTTTCCTTCAATATTGACAGCAACCAGTTTTTGAATCCCGGATCGTTTTGCAATCGCTTTAATTTCTGAGTACCCATTTCCTGATATATTATTGAAGGGGATTACACCTAGCGAGTAAGATTTCTTTTTCAATTTGCCAACCAAACTATCAGGAAAAGTTTTTTGATTGAAATGGCTGTTCCCATATAGCAAGACCTCGTTTATATGCGGGTTTTTCCTTAATTCAGGTTCAACAGAAGGTTGCGCAACTACTGTTACATCTTTTTTAAATTGTCGGTGGAGTGAATTAACCACATCGTGAATTTGTTTCATTCTCGAACTGCGAAACAGAAGAATTTTACCACCCTGGTTAATCTCAACCGACTTAAAATTATCCTGGGCGGTTGCTTTGTAGCGCTGGTTAAAGCCTATTTCATATAGTTTTTCAGCTTCGCGAAAATTCTCCATGATTTTTTCAGCAGGATATTCAGGACGATTAACCACAACATGATTGCCACCATCAAAATGTTTCCAGTCTACATCTTTAAGATGCCCCTGTTCCTTCATGTGGTTGAAGAAAGGGGTTCCTGGTTGAGGTGTACTAATGGATAACTGGAACCGCCATAATAGTTCTCGGTCTAGCAATTCGCGAATGAGATCGAGGGTTTTCTTATCGCAGTCATCGGTGGAACCCTCACCACCAAAGGTAAAGGTTCCGTAAAATTTCAACCCAATATTAGTACCGTGCTGCATCAACTGTTTGAGTTTTGGAAGATTAAATTTCCTCTGCAGTTCCATACCCTTTGCGGCATGTTCTCCCGCTGTTTCTATTCCAAGACGAACCATGTAATAGCCAGCACTTTTCATATTGTCGAGCACCTCTTCGTCCATCGGCCATTGCCCACACATGACATCGTATTTTAGGTCGTCCAGCCCATTTTCCCGAATCGCTTTTGTTAATTCGAGAATATATTTTTTGCTACCGTTGTGAACTTCTTCATCGAAGAAAATACCTTCTAACTGGGGATATTTAGCTCTTAAATTCTGTAGTTCAAAAACAACATTTTCCGGATTTCTGGGCCGCCAATTTGGGCGTTGATAAGAGATATTTCCGCATACGCAAAATGTGCAAGACAAAGGGCACCCACGCGAAGCGTAAGCCTGGATTTCCAGATATTCACTAGATGGTTCACCAGGCATTCCATAGTCAAGACGTGATACATCATCGTCTTCTGGTAATGGTAAATTGTTAACATCAAGGGGAGGGCGAATGTTGGTGTTTGGCCATAGACCCATAATATCTTGATAATTTTTCCCCTGTAAAATATCCAGTACAACCATTTCGTATTCGCGGAGAATCACAAAGTCGGCATATTCACTAACTTCTTCAGGAAAGGTTGTCGGATGAGGACCGCAAAAAATAAGTTTGGTGCCAAATCGATGTTTGATTTCTTTTGCGAACTTGCTATCTGCCTCAATGGTCCTTGTCGCACAATCCATTACCAGATAATCAGGGCCAAACTCGGAAACTTTTTCGACGAATAAATCGTGGTCCCATTTTTCCAGACATCCATCAAAAAATTTTACCTCGTGATCGGTGTCTCGTTTTAAGATAGAGGAGCAATAGGCAAGTTGCCAGGGATAATAGGTGAATATGCTGTGATCTTTGGTGCTATTGGTCCAACGGCTTGGAGAGTGAATCATTGCATAGCCATCGGCATCGATTCCAACGGAGTTGCAAATAGCGACTTTCATATTTTTACCTATAAGTGGATATTTGTTAAGTAGGTTGATTATTAAGAAGCTTTTTCATACGAACTTCATTGTTGAGAAAATATTAGCTCTTTTTTCCGGAACCGGAACGAGGGATCCTCTAGCAAAAAGAGTCTAAATGTCATAGCGGTTGAAATCAAATAAAACTTTACCTATAAAGGCTTTTGTAGTGTTTTAGCCACTTGGCTTTTTTGCCATTAGCCTGGGGAGAAAAGGCTGATTTTTTCAGAAGGTTGAACTAGGAATATGGGTTATAAAACAACCTCTTGTAAATTTTCCATATTGCGGGCAGTTTTCTAATGAGGTAAAAAATACAACTTAAGCCCATTTAAGAGGGCATTCATTTTATTAGAAATGAACATTATATTTAAGATCAGTAATTTTTGTCAAAATAGAGGCAACTTTTAAAAATATCATCCGCATTTTGGGAAATAATTAGAATAACAAAGGGGATTAAATGGAAGAAATTCAAACATCCGAAGAAGAACCCAGGTCCGGATTTTTTGCGCGTCTCAAATCGGGCTTGCAGAAAACTCGTTCCAGTCTTGCTGGTGGAATAGAAAATGTTCTACAGGGCAAGGCAAAAATCGGCTCAGAGTTGTTTGGAGAATTGGAAGAAATCCTTCTGATAGCCGATGTTGGAATAAATTCTACTTCGTTTATTCTGGAAGATTTAAAGAAAGATGTAGAGACAAATCGTATTCGAGAAAATGAAGAAGTTCTATTGCAATTAAAAGATAGAATGACAGAAGTTCTCTCAGAAAATATAAGGTCTATAAACTTCACCGGAAATAAACCTTTAGTCATTCTGGTGGTGGGTGTCAATGGGGCAGGCAAAACAACAACTATTGGAAAACTGGCGCAAAGATGGAAGCAAGAAGGAAAAAAAGTTATGCTGGCAGCAGGGGACACGTTTAGAGCGGCCGCCATAAACCAATTGCAGGTGTGGGCGGACCGTGTAGGTATAAACTGCATCAGTCAAAAAAGTGGTGCTGATCCTTCCGCAGTTGCCTATGACGCTGTGCAGGCTGCTATTTCGAGGAATATGGATGTTGTACTGATAGATACGGCTGGGAGATTACAAACCAACCAGAACCTGATGGAAGAACTTAAAAAAGTAAAACGGGTTATCGGAAAAGTGTTGCCAGGTGCCCCGCATGAAACTTTATTGGTTCTTGATGCTACTCTTGGACAAAATAGTATTTCACAGGCTAAGCTTTTTCACCAAGCTCTTGGGCTAGACGGGTTTGTAATGACAAAACTCGATGGCACCGCAAAAGGAGGGATACTTTTTAATTTGTCTGGAGAATTAAAACTACCAATTCATTTTATTGGTATTGGAGAGAAAGCAGAAGACTTGCAGGAATTTGATCCTAAAAAATTTGTAGAAGCATTAATCCACCGTTAAAGCAAAAGGTTTTTCTTAATCCTTCCATTTTTTTGTTTCGAACTAATTCGAATTATTCCTAAGACAAGTTAGGGAGTTTGATATTTTCTTTGGGTATATGCGGGTTTTTAAGGGAAATGGAGGCACCGGGCGGACTCGAACCGCCGATAGAGATTTTGCAGACC